>NZ_JAMYSA010000023.1:0-71439 GCF_040321735.1 Mesorhizobium sp. M0293 | reverse complement strand
CCTCCGGGCCGCGCGGCTGGGGGTGGGGCGGGGGGGGGGCGGCTCGCGCCCCCCGGCCGGGTGGGGGGGGGGGGCGGCGCCGGCTCGGGGGGGGGGCGCCCCCCGCGGCGCCGACCCCCACCCGGACCTGCGGTCCGACCTCCCCACAAGGGGGAGGTAGGGGCGTGGCGCCCTTCGCAGCAGCACTGAGCTGAACAGAAAAGCTCATCGCGCGACCTGCCTCGCCCCAGCGCCGACCGCCGGCTCCACCGCCGAAATCTCGTGCGTCAGCGTGTTGCGGGTGACCTTCAGCCAGGCCCGGCAGCCGCCGCCATGATACCAGTATTCGCTTGTCTCGCCGGCGACGTTGTCGCGCAGATAGACATAGTCGAAGACCTCGTCTTGTGAGGCGCCGGCTTCGGGCCGCACCGGCTTGGCGTCGCCGAGATAGGTGAACTCGCCGAGTTCACGTTCGCCGCAGAAGGGACAGACAATGCGCATGCTGTTCTAGACCGCCTTCAATGCAGGTTCGGTTGGGCGCCCTGGCCCTTTTCGTCGATCATCGCACCAGTCCGGAACCGGTCGAGGCGGAACCGCGCCGCCTCTTCGTGCGGCGTGTCGCGGGCCAGAAGGTGGGCGAACACGAAGCCTGATCCCGGTGTCGCCTTGAAGCCGCCATAGCACCAGCCGGCATTGAGGTAGAGCCCTTCTACGGGCGTCTTGTCGATGATCGGCGAACCATCCATCGACATGTCCATGATGCCGCCCCACTGGCGCAAAAGACGCACACGGCCGATCATCGGCATCAGCGCCATACCGCCCTCGCAGACGTCTTCCATCACAGGCATGTTGCCGCGCTGGGCGTAGGAATTGTAGCCGTCTATGTCGCCGCCGAAGACCAGCCCGCCCTTGTCGGACTGGCTGACATAGAAATGGCCGGCGCCGAAGGTCATGACGCCGGGTATGAGCGGTTTGATCGCCTCGGAGACGAAGGCTTGCAGCACATGGCTTTCGATCGGCAGGCGCAGGCCGGCCATCGCCGCGACGCGCGAGGAACTGCCGGCAACAGCCATGCCGACCTTGCCGGCGCCGATCTTGCCGCGCGATGTCTCGACGCCGGTCACCTTGCCGTTGCCGTCGCGGGTGAACCCTGTGACCTCGCAGTTCTGGATGATGTCGACGCCGAGTGCGCTCGCCGCATGCGCGTAGCCCCAGACCACCGCGTCGTGACGCGCCGTGCCGCCGCGCCGCTGCAAGAGGCCGCCTTGCACCGGAAAGCGTGCGTTGTCGAAGTTCAGGAACGGTATCATCTTCCTGACTGCGGTGAGGTCGAGCAGTTCGGCGTCGATGCCGTTGATGCGCATGGTGTTGCCGCGCCGCGCATAGGCGTCGCGCTGCGCGTCGGAATGGTAGAGGTTGATGACACCGCGCTGGCTGACCATCGTGTTGTAGTTGAGGTCCTGCTCCATCCTTTCCCACAGCTTCATCGACAATTCGTAGAAGCCGGTGTTGCCGGGCAGACCGTAATTGGAGCGGATGATGGTGGTGTTGCGGCCGGCATTGCCGGAGCCGATCCAGCCTTTTTCGAGCACGGCGACATTTTTGATGCCGTACTCGCTGGCCAGGAACCAGGCGGTGGCCAGGCCGTGGCCGCCACCGCCGATGATCACCACGTCGTAGTGGTCCTTCGGCGTGGCATCGCGCCAGGTGCGTTGCCAGTTCTTGTGGCCGGACAGGGCGGCGCGGGCGAGCGAGAAGATCGAGTATTTCATACGTTCATTCCGAGGTCGCTCGCACCACGCAGGCCGTTAAATATCCAGCGTGTGGTCGCGCTCCCATTGCGTGAAGTGCGAAGCATAGGAATTCCATTCCTGGTGCTTCAGCTTTAGGTAGGCCGACGAAAATTCCTCACCCAGCGCCGCCTTGAGCGATTTGTCCTTGTCGAACTCGCGCAAGGCGTCGAGCAGGTTGAGCGGCAGCTTCGGCGCGCCCTTCACCGTATGGCCGTTCTGGTACATGTCGATGTCGTAGCGCTTGCCGGGATCGGCCTTCGAGCGGATACCGTCGAGGCCCGCCGCGATGATGACCGCCTGCAGGAGATAGGGGTTGGCGGCACCATCCGGCAGCCGCAGTTCGAAGCGGCCAGGGCCGGGCACGCGCACCATGTGGGTGCGGTTGTTGCCGGTCCACGTCACCGTGTTCGGCGCCCAGGTCGCGCCCGAAATGGTGCGCGGCGCGTTGATGCGCTTGTAGGAATTGACCGTCGGATTGGTGATGGCGGCCAGTGCCGAAGCATGCTTCATGATGCCGCCGAGGAAATTCCTGCCCTTCGCCGACAGGCCAAGTTCCATCGAATTGTCGGCGAAGACGTTGGTCTTGCCGGCCTTGTCCCACACCGAGATATGGGCATGGCAGCCATTGCCGGTCAGCCCCTGGAAGGGTTTGGGCATGAAGGTCGCGCGCAAGCCATGCTTTTCCGCGATCGACTTGACCATGAACTTGAAGAACGAGTGCTTGTCCGCGGTCGCCAGCGCGTCGTCAAAGGCCCAGTTCATCTCGAACTGGCCGTTGGCATCCTCGTGGTCGTTCTGGTAGGCGCCCCAGCCGAGCGCCAGCATGTGGTCGCAGATCTCGGCGATGACATCGTAGCGGCGCATCACCGCTTGCTGGTCGTAGCAAGGTTTTGACGCCGTGTCGTACTCATCGGAAATCGTCTTGCCGTCTGGCGAGATCAGGAAGAACTCGGCCTCGACGCCGGTCTTGACGTGCATGCCGTCGCTGGCAGCTTCCGCTATCAGCCGATTCAGCGTGTTGCGCGGCGCCTGGTCGACCTCCTTGTCGTCCATGATGCAATTGGCGGCGACCCAGGCGACTTCAGGCTTCCATGGCAGCTGGATGACTGAATCCGGATCCGGTACCGCCAGCATGTCGGGATGCGCCGGCGTCAGATCGAGCCAGGTGGCGAAGCCGGCAAAGCCGGCGCCGTCCTTCTGCATGTCGGCGATCGCCTGCGCGGGCACCAGCTTGGCGCGTTGCCCGCTGAACAGGTCGGTGTAGGAAATCATGAAGTATTTGACGTTTTTCGCCCTTGCGAATTCAGCAAGATCAATTGTCACCGCAGTTCCCCATTTTTTGTCGATTGTTGGCCCCAGAGCCTGTGGGCTTCGGCCCTTCGTTGATCAGAAGCCGTTCTTCCCCGGTATCCAGTTGGTGCCGGCCAGCGGTACGCCGGCCATTGCGGCTGCCTCGATCGTCAGCGCGACGAGGTCCTCGGGTTCGAGATTGTGCAGGCTGTTCTTGCCGCAAGCACGCGCGATGGTCTGCGCCTCAAGCGTCATCACCTTGAGGTAGTTCGCCAGCCTGCGTCCGGCGGCCACCGGATCAACCCGCTTCATCAGTTCGGGGTCCTGCGTGGTGATGCCGGCGGGGTCGCGGCCCTCGTGCCAGTCGTCATAGGCGCCGGCCGTGGTGCCGAGCTCGTTGTATTCCGCCTCCCAGCGGGGATCGTTGTCGCCGAGCGCGACAAGGGCAGCCGTGCCGACCGAAACCGCGTCGACGCCGAGCGCCAGCGCCTTGGCGACATCGGCGCCGTTGCGGATGCCGCCAGAGACGATCAACTGCACCTTGCGGTGCATGCCGAGATCCTGCAGCGCCTGCACCGCCGGCCTGATGCAGGCAAGCGTCGGCATGCCGACATTTTCGATGAACACTTCCTGGGTCGCGGCGGTGCCGCCTTGCATGCCGTCGACGACGACGACATCGGCGCCGGCCTTCACGGCAAGCGCGGTATCATAATAGGGGCGCGCGCCGCCGACCTTGACGTAGATCGGCTTTTCCCAGTCGGTGATTTCACGCAGTTCGAGGATCTTGATCTCGAGATCGTCGGGCCCGGTCCAGTCCGGGTGGCGCGACGCCGAGCGTTGGTCGATGCCTTTCGGCAGCGTGCGCATTTCGGCGACGCGGTCGGAAATCTTCTGGCCAAGCAGCATGCCGCCGCCACCGGGCTTGGCGCCCTGGCCGACGACGACTTCGATCGCATCGGCCCGGCGTAAATCGCGTGGATTCATGCCGTAGCGAGACGGCAGGTATTGATAGACCAACTGCTTGGAATGGCCGCGCTCTTCTTCGGTCATGCCGCCGTCGCCGGTGGTGGTCGAGGTGCCCGACAGGGTTGCGCCACGCCCGAGCGCTTCCTTGGCGGGGCCTGACAGCGAGCCGAAGCTCATGCCGGCGATGGTGATCGGGATCTTCAGCTCGATCGGCTTCCTGGCATGGCGAGAGCCCAGCACGACGCTGGTGTCGCAGCGCTCGCGATAACCTTCGAGCGGATAGCGCGAGATCGAGGCGCCGAGGAACAGGAGGTCGTCGAAATGCGGCAGCTTGCGTTTGGCGCCGGCGCCACGGATATCATAGATGCCGGTCGCGGCGGCACGGCGGATTTCGGAAAGCGTGTAGTCGTCGAAGGTCGCGGATTTGCGCGGCGTCGTCGGCGGGTTCCTGTAGGTCATGCTGCCTCAATACGCGTCGGCGTTGTCGATATTGAAATTGTAGAGCGTGCGCGCCGAGCCATAGCGCTTGAATTCCGACGGCTTGACGCCAGTGACGCCGGCGCGGTCGAGCAGACCCTGTAGCAATTCCAGGTGTTCTGGCCGCATCTCCTTGGCGATGCAGTCGGCGCCCAGGCTGTCGACCTTGCCGCGCACGAACAGCCGCGCCTCGTAGATGGAATCGCCCAGCGCGTCGCCGGCGTCGCCCAGCACCACCAGATTGCCCGACTGCGCCATGAAGGCCGACATGTGGCCGATATTGCCGTGCACGACGATGTTGATGCCCTTCATCGAAATGCCGCAGCGCGACGAGGCGTTGCCTTCGATGACCAGAAGGCCGCCCTTGCCGGTGGCGCCGGCATACTGGCTGGCGTCGCCCTTGATGGTGATCGAGCCTGACATCATGTTCTCGCCGACGCCGGGGCCCGCCGAACCATGCACGGTGATCGTGCTGCCGGAATTCATGCCGCCGCAGTAATAACCGACGCTGCCGCGCACATCGATGGCAACTGGCTGGTCGACGCCGACGGCGACCGAATGGCTGCCTTTCGGGTTCAGCACTTCCCATGCTGTTTCATTCGAGCCGGGAGCCAGATTGTGCAGCGCCTGGTTGAGTTCGCGCAGCGACAGCTGGTCGAGATCGAAGACCCGGGGGTCGTGCGCCGCCGTCTTTGAAAGCGTGGTTGCCGGCATGAATTCAATGCTCCCAGAAATAGACGGTTGCGGGCTCGGGTTCCCAGACCCTCGCATTGTCTATGCCGGGCAGTTTGGTCAGCGCGCGATATTCCGAGCCGAAGGCGACATACTGGTCGGTTTCGGCCATCACGGCGGGCTTGCAGGCGATCGGATCGCGCACCACGCCAAAACCGTTCTTGGTGCCGACGACGAAAGTGAAGAAGCCGTCGAGATCCGAGAGCGTGCCTTCCAGTGCCTCGCCGAGATTCTTGCCATGCGCCATCTGCGATGAGAGATAGGCGGCCGCCACTTCGGTGTCGTTCTCGGTCTCGAAGGTCATGCCTTCGCGGATCAGCTCGCGGCGGACATTGTTGTGGTTGGATAGCGAACCATTGTGCACCAGGCACTGGTCGGCGCCGGTCGAGAACGGATGCGCGCCCATCGTCGTCACCGCCGATTCCGTCGCCATGCGGGTATGGCCGATGCCATGCGTGCCGGTCATCTTGCGGACGTCGAAGCGATCGACGACCGCCTCGGGCAGGCCGACTTCCTTGTAGATCTCGACAACGTCGCCCGCGCCCATGATGCGGATGTCGGGGCGCAACGCCTGGATGGTTTCGCGCGCTTCATCGATCTTGGCGGGCGTTGTCCTGACGACGGCATGGGTGGATTTCACCGCGATCGTCACCGGCGTGCCGATCGCTTTGGCGAGCTCCGCCTCGAGGCCGCGGAAATCGCGGTCGGGCTTGGCCGACTGGATTGTGATCTTGGCCTCATTTTTGGAAGGCGCGCCGTAGATGGCGATGCCGGCGCTGTCCGGACCACGATCGCTAAGCGAGATCAGCATCTGCGACAGCATCGCACCAAGCTGGGGTTCCAGGGACTTGTCCTTCAAGAACAGTCCGACAATTCCACACATGTCAGCCTCCCGGCGTTTGCAGCTAAGAGATGATGTATCGAATGAGTCTTATAAATTCAATCATATGAAAAAAATATTCCTCTAGTTACGTATGCGTCTCGATGTCGCTCTGCGCACTGCCGCCTTCTCGCCGGGTATTGTGAACCCATTTGGCGGTGCGAATGCGGGCGATCTTGTATGCATCGAGAATCGACAAGGCATAGATCAGGAAGCCGCCGGCGTGACGGCCGACAAAGCTGGCGTCCGGCGGCGCGATCTTGGCAGTGACCCATGCCAGGATCACCATGAAGAAAAGGAACTGAAGGCCGCGCACCGGCACGCCCAGAATGACGTGACCGCTTGCCGGCAGCACGATTGCCGCGCCGAGAACCAGATAGGGGTTGGTGGGTGCAGTGGCCGAACTGGTCATGCGGCCTGCCGTTCGCTTTTGTCGATGGCGTCGCGAAGCGCCGACGCCGACACCAGCAGCCTTTCAATCAGCGCCGGCTCAAGAGTGGCCTCGCCAAATTCGGCTTGCCGGAAAACGCCGTAGCGCGCCCGTTCGGCCTCCGCCAGCAGCCAGACGATGCGCACTCCGTTCGGGGTGATCAGCAGTTCCTTGGCGCGCCCTTCGGAAAAGATCTCGATATGGCTGGCGATGAGGCCCTGGGGAAAGCGCGCTGCCCTGCGGTCGGTGCGCAGCACCGCCTCGGCAGGAAATCCCGGAGCTTTGGGCAGCGTATGCTCGAGGTGATCGAAATTGGAGAAGGTCGTCGGCGAGCCCGGCCGCATCATCATGTCGAAGGTCGCTGGCACCGCGACCTTTTCGGTGATCGAAACACTGAGCCAACGTGCCGGCAGTTTCCGCGTCGCCAGCGTATCGACGATGGTGCGCACCTGGACGCGTTGGCCGTTCCACGATCCTTCCCAGGTGATGATGCCGGCGGTGCCGTCCGAAACATTGGCTGCGTCGGCGATGACTGTGCGGATGCGGTCCTGCTCGACGGCGAGCGCCATCGATGCCCTGTTGCGGCTGGCACGCGCCTGCCAGACTAGGTGGAGGACGAGAGCCAGGATCATGGCCCCGGCAAGCAGTGCTGACGTCAACTCGGACATTTTCTCATTGCCAGGCCCGCCCTGGATCTGGACGGGCCTATTGCCATCAATATCCCTGCGGCTTTGGCCACGGCATGGTGAACTGGTCGCCGCGCCGCACGAATCTGTAGCGGTAGAAATGGAACCACAGCGAGATCAGGAAGTAGAAGGCGACCATGGCGATCAGCTGCGAGCCGAAGCCGAGGAAGATGGCGAAGAAGGTCACCACGCAAAGGCAAAACAGCACGATGGCCGGGACCGGGTGGAAGGGATGCGTGTAGCCGCGGCGGATAGAGCCCAGCGGCCACTTCTTGCGGAACATGATGATGTTGATGCTCATGAACGTGTATTGCAACACGCCCGACAGGATCGAGAAGGTGATCGCCTGGTTGAGGTCGGCGATGAAGGCGAAGGCCAGCGCGATCGGCAGCAGGAACAGGATCGAGCGGTAGGGCGTGCGGTATCTCGGATGCACGGCCGAAAACCAGGTCGGCAGATAGCGGTCACGGCCGAGCGAGAACCAGGCGCGCGCCGCATCGTTGATACAGCCATTGGCCGACGCCAGCGCGGCAAGCAGCGTCGCGACGAACAACAGGTTTTCGAGCAGTGGGCTGCCGGTCAGCTTGCCCGCGTCCCATAGCGGATAATAGGTGATGCCCAGATATTCCCACGGCATCATCGAGGCGCAGACATACCAGGTCATGGCGGCGGCGATCAAAAGCGTGATCATGCCGGCCATGGTGCCGTAAGGCAGCGAACGCGCCGGCGAGCGCACTTCCTCGGCGGCCTGCGTAGTGCCCTCGATGCCGAGATAGTACCAGATGCCGAACTGGAAGGCGGCGATGACGCCGATCCAGCCATAGGGGAGCGCATTGCCGGGAGTGACCAGTTCGTTCAGCTTCAGCACCGCGCCTTGCGTCCACGGGCTGACCGAAAAGAACAGGATGACGATCGAGATATAGGCGATTGCGGTGATGACGAAGTTGACGTTGAGCGTCATCAGCACGCCGCGATAGTTCAGCCACGCCAGCACGACGATGGTCGCGGCGATGAAGGAATTATGGGTGAGCCCTTCGACCCCGGCCTTGGCGACGACGGTGTCGCCGAGCAGGATGGCGTCGGACACTTCGAGCATGGTGTAGGCAAAGACCAGGAACAACGCGACATTGAACGCCATCAGCGGTCCGACGATGTGCTTTGCCTGCGCATACTGGCCGCCGGCGGCGGCGACGGTCGAAGTGACCTCGGAATCGATCATCGCGACCGAGGTGTAGAGCAATCCGACGACCCAGCAGACGATCAGCGCGGCAAGCGCACCGCCCTTGTCGGCGGCAAAATTCCAGCCGGTGAATTCGCCGACGAGAACGATGCCGACGCCGAGTGCCCAGACATGGGCCGGGCCAAGCACGCGGAGCAGTGAAACCCTGTCCCCGTGAACTGCCGGTTCAAGTGTGACTGTCATTGTTCAATCCCCACTCAGATCCGGTGTTTTTCGGAAACGGCTTCAAGCTCACCTTCGCGCGATGAGGTCAGCACCTCTTCGGAGAAGGTCGTGTCGACCTTGAACCAGTCGTAGAGCATCCACAAAGCGAGCACGATCGAGATACCCCAGCATGCGTAAGAGAGTGCCACCCACATGATCGTGTCCCCAAATTACTTGTCGTCAAAAGTTTACTTGTTCGTCGAAACTCTTACTTGTCGTCGAATTTTTCGTTGATGACGTCGCGATATTCGCGGTCGGATGCGCGAAACAGGAAGACGAAATAGCCGATCAGCACCGCGGCCATGATGATCAGCGTCGGCCAGTCGATGACGTAGTGGAAGCGGTTCTGGATGATGTCGTGCGCGGTCTCGGGCGTGTAGCCGAGCTTTTCCCAGATCGACGCCATGGTCGGGTTCTGGCCGAGCGCTTCCCACGTCTTGGCGTCGAGCGCGTCGATGGATTTCGCCGCACCGGCAAGGCCCAGCTTGAGCGGCAGCCACAGCGCCACGAAAATGGCGACCACGACGACGGCGATGTCGAAAACCTGCCCAGCCTTGCTTTGCTCCGGTGGCGTGTAGCGCGGCATCTCTTCTACCCCTCAGGACTTGCGGTTGCGGAACGCGTCGGCGTTCTTGATATCGAGCCCGTAGATGAATTCCTTGTCTTCCTTGTAGTGCTTGACCATCGCCAGGATGGCGGCCGTGTTGAAGATCAGCACGGCGGCGGCGGCGACCGCGACGACGGCCTTGATGCCGCCGTGCGGGATGTAGGGCCATGTCATGAGGAGCACGAAGAGGATCGTCGCCCACAGGCAGACGATCAGGAGCGCGGATCCGCGCACGTCGGAACGGTACAGCGCTTCGATGCGCTGGTGCATGTCTGACATCGGTTTTCCCCTTTTTCCAACGGTCGACCCCGAATTGGCCGCCCGCTGCCCTCTTTCAAGAGAGTGAAATTTTTTTCATAAATTCCGTCCGAATTCCGCAATTGTCAAGCGCGATTTACGTCAGGTTAACCGTTTGCTTCGCGCAGCGGATTTTGCCTGACAATGAAATTAATTGCTTATGGGTATTGCGGCGCCGCAACGTTTGCGGTCAATATTCGACCAAAGCTCCCGCCGCTGCGCAGGGAGCAGGGAACAGCAAAGACTTTCGAAACGGAGGACGAGCGGATGACGGCATCCTGGAGATTTTCGACCCTGGCGGATCGCCATCGCGCGCTTGGTTCGAAGCTCGAAGACTGGAGCGGCATGGGGACCGCCTGGACCTACGACAAGGATGCCGACGAGGAGTACATCGCCATCCGCACCAAGGCTGGGTTGATGGATGTCTCCGGCCTCAAGAAGGTCCACATCACCGGGCCGCATGCCTCGCACCTGATCGATCTGGCGACGACGCGCGATGTTGAAAAGATCTATCCCGGCAAGTCGGCCTATGCCTGCATGTTGAACGAGGCGGGAAAATTCACCGACGATTGCATCCTCTACCGCACCGGACCGAACGCCTGGATGGTCGTGCATGGTTCCGGCACCGGCCATGAGGAGTTGCAGCGAGCTTCCGTAGGACGCGACGTCTCGCTCCGCTTCGACGACAATCTGCACGACCTGTCGCTGCAGGGGCCAACCGCCGTCGACTATCTGGCCAAGCATGTGCCTGGCATCCGCGATCTGAACTATTTCCATCATGTGCAGACGCAGCTGTTCGGCTTTCCGGTGATGATCTCGCGCACCGGCTACACCGGCGAGCGCGGCTACGAGATTTTCTGCCGCGGCCAGGATGCCGGCACGATCTGGGACAGGATACTCGACGAGGGCAAGAGCGCCGGCATCATTCCATGCCGCTTCACCACGCTCGACATGCTGCGCGTCGAAAGCTATTTGCTCTTTTATCCCTACGACAATTCGCAGAAATACCCGTTCGACAATGAAGGCCCCGGCGACACGCTGTGGGAGCTCGGCCTCGACTTTACCGTCAGCCCCGGCAAGACGGGTTTCCGAGGCGCGGAGGAACATTACCGCCTCAAGGGCAAGGAACGCTTCAAGATTTATGGCGTTCTGCTCGATGGCAAGGAGCCGGCAGACGAAGGCGCGCCCGTCTATCGCGACGGCAAAAAGGTCGGCGTGGTGACCTGCGCCATGTATTCGCCGCTGGTCGAGAAATCGATGGGCATCGCCCGGCTCGACGTCGACTGCGCGGTCAAGGACACCAAGCTCGAAATCCGCAACAAGAGCGGTGCGATCAAGGCCACCGCGCAGCCGCTTCCCTTCGATGATCCCAAGAAGACCAAGCGCACGGCGAAAGGTTGAGGCATAGTCAACGGCGAGAGGTTCGAGGCACGAAGAGTTAGATGGCAGTCAAAAGCATCATCAGCCGGCCCGTTTACGGAACCCTGTCTCCCCAACCCGGCAAGCACCATCTTTTTATCGCGGATGCAGAAGGGGCGCTGGCGATAAGGGACATGGCCGGGGGCGCGCCGGCCGGGTTCTTCGAAGGGGCCGAGATCGTCTACATTCCTGGGCCTGACGGCAAACACATCGCCGCCCTCGAAGCGTTGAAGCCGGCACAGTTTCATCAGGCGCCGTCCTTCGCCAGCCTGCTGCCACGGCTCAGGCAGACACTCGCCAACGCGCATATGGGCTTGCGCCTCTATCTCTCGGGCACTGAAGGCCTGATCGGCCAGGCCATGCAGGTGGCGCTTGAAGCCGGCATCGACCACACCTCGATCCAGACCGAGCATCGCGGCTCGCTGGCGCGGCGCATGCAGTGCGTGCACTGCAAGGGCATCACCGAGAATGTGACGACGCAGCCGGCGACCTGTGCACATTGCGGGCTGCTGCTCCTGGTGCGCGACCACTATTCCAGGCGCATCGCCGCCTTCCAGGGCGTCTGCATCAATGCGGAAGATCGCTCGGAGAGTCCTCCGATGGAGGAGGTCTTCCGATGAGCACCGGAACAACAAAACTCGACGTCGTCGTCAGCGATGTCGTACCGGTCAACGACCTGGTCACCCGTTTCCATTTCCGCCGGCGCGACGGCGAGCTTTTGCCGACCTTTTCCGGCGGCGCCCATGTCGTGGTCGAGATGCGCGACGGCGAGCGCACCAGGCTCAACCCCTATTCGCTGATGGGCTCGCCGCTCGACACGCGCGAATACACGATCTCGGTACGCCGCGACGATGTCGGCCGCGGCGGCTCACTGTTCATGCACAGGCATGTTCGCCCCGGCATGGAGATGGTGGTCAGCTATCCCGTCAATTTGTTCTCGCTCGACCTGCGCGCCAGGAAGCACCTGATGCTGGCGGGCGGCATCGGCATCACCCCGTTCATGGCGCAGACCGCGCAGCTGGCGGCGGAAGGAGGCAATTTCGAACTGCACTACACCTGCCGCACCGCATCGCTCGGCACCTATGCCGATGTGCTGCGCGAGCGCTACGGCCGCCGCATCAGGGTCTATCACGACGACCGTGAGGAGCGCATCGAGCTCGACCGGTTGCTGTCGACACAGCCGCTCGGCACGCATCTCTATGTCTGCGGTCCGGCCGGCATGATCGGCTGGGTGCGCGACCGCGCCACTGCCCTTGGCTGGCCGTCGGAGACCGTGCATTTCGAGCATTTCGCGGCACCCCAGCCCGGGTTGCCGTTCGACGTGACGCTTGCCGTCAGCGGCAAGACGATTCGCGTCGATGAACAGCAGAGCCTGCTTGAGGCGATCGAGGCGGCCGGCGTCGATCCGCCCTATCTCTGCCGCGGCGGCGTCTGCGGCCAGTGCGAAACCAACGTCATCTCTTGTGACGGCAAGTTCATCCACAACGACCACTGGCTGAGCGAGGAAGAGCACCGTTCGGGCTGCAAGATCATGCCGTGCGTGTCGCGCTTCGAGGGCCGGTCGCTGGTCTTGGAACGGTAGGAGAAAATCATGGGCATCACCTTTCGCAAGGAAACGTTCCGCGACGATTTCACCTTCAAGAACAGCCCGGAGCACATAAGGCGCTTCCCGTTTCCGTTCCACGAAGACGCCTACATGTATGCGGTCAACATCGAGCCGCATGTCGTCGGCCCGAAGGGCAGCGTGCTGGAAAACCTGATCGACGTCGACGAGCACTATGTCGCCGAGATGCAGGATCGTGCGCTGGTGCTGGCCGAGGATCCGCTGCGCTGCCAATCGCTTCCGCACATGACGCTGGCCGGCTGGGACCTGCTGGAACTCCTGATGGAGCAGCAGGCGCTCGGCTATCCCGAGCACTTCACGCTGACACGCGATGGCGACCGCTGGCGCTGGATCAACCGGCCGCTCGGCATCGACGATACCTTCACCTTCGGCGACACCTCGACACTGCCTTACGGGCCGATGGAATACATCACTCGCCAGAGCCAGGGCGATTTCTGTATCCTCGACCAGCGCGACGGCAATCTGTGGATGGATGCCGGCATGGTCACCACTCAGGCCGACTGGTCGCTCGATTTCGACATCGGCATGAACTTCTTCGAGTGGCACGCACCGGTGCCGCTGGCGCATGAGAAGGGGATTTTCGTCAGGGCGCTGAAATTCCTGACCAACATCCAGCAAGGCAAGCCGGCCCGGCGCCTGAACTGGACGATGACCATCAATCCACGCCTCGATACGAGCCCGGAAAACTACCACAAATGGGGGCCGGACCGGGCGACGGTGACGCCTGAAAATGTCGGTGACAAGGTGCATCTGCGCGTCGAACTGCAGAGCTTCTGGCGCCTGCCGCGCTCGAACGGCATCGTCTTTCCGATCCGCTGCTATCTGATCAAGATGGACGAGCTGGTGACGCAGCCAAAATGGGCACGGCGCCTGCACCGCGTCATCCGCGATCTTCCCGACGAACTCGCCAATTATAAGGGCCTGACACGATACCGCCCGGCGTTGGTCGAGTGGCTGTCGAAGCTCGATGATGGGGGTGCGACAAGTCCGGGGTTTGGGCCGGATTGAGCAAGGCCCCCTCATCCGGCCGCTACGCGGCCACCTTCTCCCCGAGGGGAGAAGAAATAGCCAACGTTGGCGCCAGCCTCCTCTCCCCTCGGGGAGAGGTCGGATTTCCCCCCATTTACCTTAGCAAATAGGTTGGCAAAACGGGGGAGGGGGCTGCTTGCGTCCCGCTCAGCCCGCACTCTGCGGATAGCAGATGATCGAGAGATAGCGCATCGGCAGTTTCGTCAGCTGTTCCGGTCCATGCGGCGCGTCGGCGTCGAAGAACAGGCTGTCGCCGGGCTTCATCGGGTAGAGGTTGCTGCCGTGTCGGTAAACGACCTCGCCCTCGAGCATGTAGAGGAACTCCATCCCCTCATGCTGGAAGGTCGGGAACACGTCGGAATCCTCGGTCAGCGTGATCAGATAGGGCTCGACGACGACGCCGCTGGTGTTGGAGCCGATATGGCCGAGCAAATTGTACTGGTGGCCGGCGCGGGTGCCGCGGCGCTCGACATCGAGACCTTGGCCGGCCTTGACGAAGACGGCGCTGCGCTCTTCCTCGAAACGGCGGAAGAAGGCGGTGACAGGAACGCCGAGCGCCCGCGACAGCGCCTGCAAGGTGGTCAGCGACGGCGAGGTGATGCCGTTCTCGATCTTCGACAGCATGCCCAGCGAAATGTCGGTGGCGACCGCCAGGTCGGCGACGGTGATGCCGAGCTTCTTGCGGAAGGCCCGCACCTCGCGGCCGATCGCCACCTCCAGCACTTTTTCACGCGTGTCGCGAATGGCATGCGGGTTCTGCGTCAGCGGCGCACGGATCGTCCGCCCGTCAGCTGCCTTTGACGATGGCTTTGCCTTGGGAACGGCGCCGGGCTTGGGATTGGATGCTGTTTTCGCCATGTAACCGCCCCAGGATCTGCCGATTTATTTCACTCAAGGTGAACATATTCGGTGCCGATACAGAAACGCAATGGTGACAGCAAGCCCCCTTAAGTCGAATGGCGTTCTTTGGGATTTCGGGAGGCGTCGGGTTTTGCCAGAAAATCCGGTGTGGCCAAACGAGCTTTCGCCACAACCCAGTTGACAGCATTGAAGGGCCAATTACTGTCCTGTCAGTGAAATTTGTTTCGTTGGGGAAATCACAAAAGGAGGCCTGCAATGAAAAGTCGCGTTGCCGTCATCGGAGCCGGACCATCCGGCCTGGCACAGCTCAGGGCTTTCAAGTCGGCGGCCGACAAGGGCGCCGAGATTCCCGAAATCGTCTGCTTCGAAAAGCAGTCGGACTGGGGCGGCCTTTGGAATTACACCTGGCGCACCGGCCTCGACGAGCATGGCGACCCGGTGCACGGCTCGATGTACCGCTACCTCTGGTCGAACGGACCGAAGGAATGCCTGGAATTTGCCGACTATACCTTCGAGGAGCATTTCGGCCGGCCGATCGGCTCCTATCCGCCGCGCGCCGTGCTGTGGGACTACATCAAGGGCCGCGTCGAAAAATCCGGCTTGCGCAAATGGGTGCGCTTCAACAGCCCGGTGCGCATGGTGACCTTCTCAGAGGCGACGAAGAAATTCACCGTCACCGCGCATGACCGCACCAGCGACGTCACCTATTCGGAAGAGTTCGACAATGTCGTCGTCGCTTCCGGCCATTTCTCGGTGCCCAACGTGCCCTATTTCGAGGGTTTCTCCACCTTCAACGGCCGCATCCTGCACAGCCATGATTTCCGCGACGCGATGGAGTTCAAGGGCAAGGATATATTGATCATCGGCCGCTCCTATTCGGCCGAGGACATCGGCTCGCAATGCTACAAATACGGTGCCAAATCGATCACCTCCAGCTACCGCTCGAAGCCGATGGGCTTCAAATGGCCGGAGAATTGGAAAGAGGTGCCGCTGCTGCAGAAGGTCGTCGGCAAGACAGCCCATTTCAAGGACGGCACCACCAAGGATGTCGATGCCATCATCCTGTGCACCGGCTATCTCCACTCGTTCCCGTTCCTCACCGAGGACCTGAAGCTCAAGACCGCAAACCGCATGTGGCCGGACGGACTCTATGAGGGCGTCGTCTGGGAGAAAAACCCTCAACTGTCCTTCATCGGCATGCAGGACCAGTTCTACACTTTCAACATGTTCGACGCGCAGGCCTGGTTTGCGCGCGACATCATCATGGGCCGCATCAAGCTCCCCTCTGCCGAGGCGATGGCAGCGCATGGCGCCAAGTGGCGCGCGCGTGAAGAGACGCTGGAAGACGCCGAGCAGATGATCTGGTTCCAGGGCGATTACACCAAGGAACTGATGGACCAGACCGACTATCCCGGCTTTGACGTCGAGGCGGTCAACAAGACCTTCATGGAGTGGGAGCATCACAAGGGCGAAGACATCATGAGCTTCCGCGACCACGCCTACCGCTCGCTGATGACCGGCACCATGGCACCGCTGCATCATACGCCGTGGCTGCAGGCGCTGGACGATTCGATGGAGAGCTATCTTGAGGTGAAAGGCGTGGCGGCGGAATAGCCGTCGCGCCCCAAGCTACCCCAGCCTCGCCCGTGCCTTCGCCGTCCAGGCGTTGAACAGCCGGTCGGCGACGATGCCGATGAAAGCGATGGCGAGACCTGCGACGATGCCGCGGCCGGAATCGGCCTTGGACAGCGCGATGAACACCTCCTGGCCGAGATCTCGCGTGCCGACCATGGCGCAGATGATGATCATCGCCAGCGCCATCAGGATCGTCTGGTTGACGCCGAGCATGATCTCCGGCAGCGCCAGCGGCAGTTGCACGCGAAAGAAGGTCTGGCGCGGCGTGCAGCCGGAAACCTTGGCCGCCTCGATCAGCGCTGGCGGCACCTGCCTGATGCCGTGATTGGTGTAGCGGATCGCCGGCACCACGGCGAAGGCGACTGTGGCGATCATCGCGGTGACGTCGCCGACCCTGAACAGCATCACCACTGGAATGATGAAGCAGAAAGATGGCAGTACCTGCAACGTATCGATGATCGGGGTGACGATCTTTTCGAAGCGGTCGCTGCGCGAAGCCATCAGCCCGATCGGGATGCCGATCAGGCAGGCGATGAAAGCCGAGATGCCGCAGAGATAGACGGTCGCCATTGTCTTTTCCCAAAGGCCAGTGATGGCGCAGAAGGCGGTCAGCGCGGCTACCAAAGCGGCCAGACGCAAGCCGGAGAGCTGATAGCCGGCGAGGCCGAGCAGGAACACCGCGCCCAGCCACGGAAACCCTTCGCAGAAGGCGCGCAACGGGTTCAGCAAATTGAGGATGAGCGCCACGCGAAACGCTTCGATCGTGTCGAAGAAATTGATCGTCACCCAATTCACCGCCACCTTCCACAGCGGCGCGGTGGTGAAGGTGATCGCCTTCGGCACCGCCGCGAAGGCCGGCACGAACAGGCCGAGCAGCGTTGTCACGACAAGGATGGCGATGGCCAGCTTCAGATTGGGGTAGCGCCGCCAGTAGCTCGGGCTTATCTCCTGGTAGGCATGGCCCTTTGCCTGCTTGTGCGCGATGGCCTGGCTCAGCCGGTCGAGCGCGATGGCGAGCGCCACGATGGCGAGACCGGCTTCCATCGCCTCGCCGACCTTCAGCGCGCGCAGTGCCAGAAGCACGTCGTAGCCAAGGCCGCCGGCGCCGATCATCGAGGCGATGATCACCATATTCAGCGCCAGCATGATGACCTGGTTGACGCCGACCATCAGCGTCGGCCGTGCGGAAGGCAAAAGTACCCGCCACAGTTTCTGCCGTGCCGTGCAGCCGGCCATCTCGCTGAAATCATCGATCTCGGACGGCACCCGCGACAGCCCGAGCATCGTCGCGCGCACCATCGGCGGGGTGGCGAAGATGGCGGTGGCGATCATCGCCGACACCGGGCTGTTGCCGAACAGCAGCAGCATCGGGATCAGATAGGCGAAGGTCGGGATCGTCTGCATCAGGTCAAGGGCAGGGGAGACGACGAGCCTTTCCGCCCATGGCTTGCGCCACGCCCAGATGCCGGCGAACAGCCCGGTGACGATGCAGAACGGCACGGCGATGGAGATCAGCGCCAGCGTCAGCATGGCGCTGGTCCATTGGCCGAACAGCGCGATGTAGAGGAAGCAGCCGCCAACCAGCAGGCTGAGTTTCCGGCCGCCAACGGCATGTCCGGCGAGGAAGGCGGCAGCGCAGACGCCGACCCAGGACAGGCGTGGCAGGACATAGGCCTCAGTGCCGTGGCCGATCTTGAAATTCTTGGCCAGCAGGTTAAGCGCGAAGTCGAGCGGCACGCCGAGCACTGCGGTGATCGAGCGGGTCAGCCACGACAGGTTCGACTTGATCCAGCGCATCAGCGCGCTGACCCAGTCGGCGACCGGCACGACGGCGCTTGCCGGATAATTGACCGCCCAGGGCAGGCGGTCCTGCAACAGGAACACGACAAGCACGGCGGCAAGCGCGAACGCCCAGACCAGCAGCCAGACCTGAATCGGTCGCGACCTTGCCTCGCTGGCGCTTGCCGTCACCGTCATGCGCCAGCCCTCGACCGATCGATACCGGCCAGCAGATCGATCACCGCTTGCGGCGTCACCTCGCCGATCGGCTTGCCGGTGCCGTTGACCACCGCGAACGGCTTGTTGGCGGCAACGATACCGGCCGAGAAGCTGGCGATCTTGGCATCCGGGGCAACGGTGCCGCCATGCTCCGAGCCGTCGCAAGCGCGCATCAGGCTGCGTGCCGAAATCACCTTGGCGCGGTCGACGTCGCGGGTGAACTCGGCGACATAGTCGGTCGCCGGATTGACCACCAGCTCCTCCGGCGTGCCGATCTGGATGACCTCGCCATCCTTCATGATGGCGATGCGGTCGGCCAGCCGTATCGCCTCGTCGAAATCATGGGTGATGAAGACGATGGTCTTGTGCAGCATGGTCTGCAGCCGCATCAGTTCATCCTGCATCTCGCGGCGGATCAGCGGGTCGAGCGCCGAGAACGGTTCGTCGAGAAACCAGATTTCCGGTTTTGTCGCCAGGCTGCGGGCGATGCCGACACGCTGCTGCTGGCCACCGGAAAGCTCGCGCGGATAGAAATGCTCGCGGCCGCTTAAGCCCACAAGCTCGATGACCTCGCGGGCCCTTGCTTCGCGTGTCGGCCGGTCCTGTCCCTGGATGCTGAGCGGGAAGGCGATGTTCTCCAGCACGTTGAGATGCGGCAGAAGCGCAAAATTCTGGAACACCATGCCCATGCGGTGTCGCCGCAATTCGATCAGTGCTGCATCCGAGATTTTCAAGAGGTCCTTGCCCTCGAATTCGACCTTGCCGTGGGTCGGCTCGACCAGCCTCGACATGCAGCGCACCAGCGTCGACTTGCCGGAGCCCGACAGGCCCATGATGATGAAGATCTCGCCCTGACGGATTTCGAGGTCGACGGCGCGCACCGCGCCGACCAGTCCGGCGGCGGTGACGTCGGCCATGCCGGCCTTGCCGTCGCGTTCACGGATGAAGTTGGCCGCATTCGATCCGAACAGCTTCCAGACATTGCGGCAGGCAAGTTTTATCGGACGGGCATCCTTTGGCGTGCCCGCCACGTTTGGCTCCTGTTCAATCTTGTCCGTCATTCAAACGTCCTTCTGGAACATCAAGAATTGAGACCCGGCTGACCAAGCAGCCGGGCCTCATTTTTCCAGTTGGAACGATCACTGCGCCCAGGCTTTCCAGTCGGCCTCGTGGGCCGCGATCCAGGCTGCGGCGACATCTTCCGGCGTCTTGCCGCCGAGATCGATCTCGCCGCTCATCTTGTTGAGCTCGTCGGTGTCGACCGTGTAGGCCTTCGCCACCTTGTAGGCGACCGGCCATTTGTCCTTCATGCCGGACCAGGAGTACTTCCAGATCTCGCCATGCGGCTTGCCGCAATCATATTTGGCGTCGGGGTTGGTGCCCCATTTCGGATCGTTGTAGCACTCGGGCGTGTATTCGGGGAATTCGACCCATTCGCCCTTGTACTTGGCCGGCGCCCAGTGCGGCGAATAGATCCACAGCATAATCGGCGCCTTGCGCTGGTAGGCGGAATCGAGTTCCGCGAACATCGCCGCGTCGGTGCCGGCATGGATGACGGTAAACGGCAGTTTCAGCGCCTCGACGCGCTCGTCGTCAAAGCCTTCCCATGTTACCGGGCCGCCGAGATAACGGCCCTTCGGCGCGGTCTCCGCCGTCGAAAAAGCTTCGGCGCATTTCGGGTCTTTCAACGCTTCCCAGTTGGGCAGGCCGGGGCATTTCTCCTTCATGTATTCGGGAAACCACCACTCTTCCTTGGCCTTGGGTCCGAGCTTGCCCAGCCGTTCGGTCTGTCCGGTGGCATCGGAGGCTTTCATGGCCTCGCCGGCGGTCGTGTCCCAGAATTCCAGGCCGACATCGAGATCGCCATTGGTGAGACCGGTGGTCAGGCTGGAGAGGTAGTCGGCGGTCGGATATTCGACGGTATAGCCGAGCTTTTCCAGGATGCCACCGAGGATCTTGGCGTTCAGATTGACACTGGTCCAGTCGAACAGCGCGATCTTGATCGGATCGTTGGATTCCGGTGCGGCGGCTTGGGCGGAAGGCGTCAGCAGGCTTAACGTCGCCAGCGCGACGGCGCCCATCGAGAGTTTCGAGATGTGACTGCGAAATGACATGCTTGTTCTCCTTCAAGCTGTGACAGTTATCGGTCGTTCCCTTCTTGCGGCTTTTCTTGATTGTGTTGGAAAGGCGGTTCGTTGCGCAAGGCCGTCGGCGCCAAATTGTTGCCCTGGTCCTGGCCAACGCAGGCAAGATGGTGCTCAATTCTGGTGATGGTGGAAAATGCTGGGAGTCTCAGCGTCATAGCTGCCGACGGATCGCTGCGGGAGCGATCATCTGCGGATCAATTGCCAGTCCTCCGGCGCCCTGCAAGGTGTTCCCATGATCCAGAGCATTTCCAGCGAAACACGATCGCCTCCATGCTCTATCCGTTTGTTTTTTACGCAATTCCGGACGCAAAACCGCTTCGCACTTTTGCTGGAATTGCTCTCGGCTGCTGGCCCAGCAAGCCCCCATCCTGCCAAGGCCGTTTCACAGGATGAAATTATATATACCAAGGGTCATGTCGCGCAACGACTAACGCCTGCGGGGTATATAAATTCAGACTGCAGGCGAAGTCGAACCCTACCAGCAGACATAGCCGCCATCGACAATCAGGTCGAGACCGGTGACGAAGCTCGAGGCACGGCTGGCCAGGAACACTGTCGGTCCGACCATTTCCTCCGGCGCCGCCATGCGCCCCATCGGCGTGTCGCGCTTGAAGATCTTGACCTCTTCCGCCACCTCCGGGCGCTTGTTCATCGGCGTCAGCGTGTAGCCCGGGCTGACGACGTTGACCCGCAGCCCGCGGTCGGCCCACTCCATGGCGAGACTCCTCGACATGTGGATGACTGCGGCTTTCGAGGAATTGTAGTGCGTCTGCGTCAGGCCCCGGTTGACGATGGTGCCGGACATCGAGGCGATGTTGATGATCGAGCCCTTGCCTCGCGCCAGCATCTTGCGTGCTTCGGCCTGACAGGACAGGAACACGCCGGCGACATTCACCTCGTGCACCTTCTGCCATGTCTCCAGCGGCATCGTCTCGGCGGGCTCGGAGCCGGCAATGCCGGCATTGTTGACGGCGACGGTCAGCGCACCGAGTTCGCTCTCGACGCGATCGATTGCCGCCGCGAGATCACCCTCAGACGTCACCGTGCCGGTCAGCACAATAGCCTTGCGGCCGAGTGCCGTGATCCGGTGCGCTGTTTCGTCCAGTCCACCTTTCGACGCATGGCCGAAACAGGCAACATCGGCACCCGCCTCGGCCAGTCCGATCGCGATTGCCTGTCCGATGCCGCTGCCAGCGCCGGTGACCAGCGCGACATCGCCGCCCAGTTTGAAAATATCCATCGATAGCCCTCCCTGCTTCCGGGAGGGTACGCGCTGCGCTGTGTTTCGATCAAGCGTCCGGCGCGCAATCGGACAAAGAGCGTTGTCGCTCAGAAATAACCGTCTGCCTTCGGTGCTTCGTCAAGACCAGTCAGCCCATCCTCGACAATGGTCGGCGAAAACCCGTCGAGCTCGCCGAACACCCAGGCGTAGGGCGCTTCGAGGCGCAGATTGATCGGCGTGGCTTTGATGCCGCGGATTTTCATCTCAACGGCCGACTTCGAAGAAAGGCTTCCCGAGCAGGTCGGGAACGACGTCGATGCCAAGGCCCGGTCCATCCGGAATGCCCATGCGGCTGCCGGTGACCGGCGGCATGTTCGACGCCGTGCGCACCGTCACCCATTCATGGAAGGCGATGGCATGCAGCCGGCGCTCCTCCGGCGTCGACAGCGATAGATGCGCCATGGCCGCGGTGTCGATCTCGGCGCCGCCGGTGTCCTCGACGGTGATCATGAAGCCGAGGTCGACGGCGAGGTCGCGGATCTGCCGCGTCTTGGTCACGCCGCCGAGCCGCGAAATCTTCAAGGTCAGCCCGTCGGCCGCACCCTTGCGGTGGATGTCGAGCATGTCGTCCAGCGAGGCTACGGACTCGTCGAGCACCATCGGCTTGTCGAGCGAGCGGCGCACCGACATGCACTCGTCGATCGTCGTGCAGGGTTGCTCGAACGTGTAGTCGATGGCCCGGGTCGCATCGGCGAACTGGCGCGCCTGGTAGGGTGTCCAGCCGGCATTGGCATCGCAGAAGATGACTGTGCCTTTCGGCACCGAAGCGGCGACCGCGGCGACGCGCTCGATGTCGTCATGGACATTGCCGCCGACCTTGACCTGCAGTCGGTGGAAGCCGTCTTTGACGATCCGCTTGGCAAGTGCTGCCATGGCGTCGACGCTGCCATGGGTGACGACCTTGTAGAGTTCGGCCGTCTCGCTCTCCCGGCCGCCGAGCAGCGTCACCAGCGGCACATCGGCGGCACGCGCGGCGAGATCCCAGCAGGCCATGTCGAGCGCCGACTTGATGTAGGGGTGGCCCTTGAAGACCGTGTCCATCAGCCGGCCGATGCCGGCCAGTCCGCGTGGATCGGGGCCGATCAGATGCGGTGCGATCTCCACCACGCCGGCGCGGACGCCGGCGGCGAAGGCGGGCGAATAAAAGTTGCCGAGCGGCGCCATTTCGCCCCAACCGGTTATACCGCTGTCTGATGCAATGGACACGATCACCGCGTCGAAGGCATCGGCAACGCGCCCCTTCGACATACGGTAGGGCCCGTCCACGAAGGGCTGCACGACATGGTAGGCTTTGATGGTCTCGATCTGCACGTGTCTTTTCCGTTGGCTGCGATGTTGGGGCCGGGTCAAACGCTTTTCGACGGGCGCTGTTCGAGGCCGCGCGCGTAGGAAAGAAGCTCTTCGAAATCGAGGTCGATATGCTCGCGGGCATGGCGCTGGGCGGCACGCATGTCGGTGCCTTTGAGCAACCGCGCATAGGTCTCGTGAACGTCTTCGGCTGGCACCGCCTCGTTGCGTGCCTGCTGGTGCAGGGCGAAATACATCTGCAAGCGGCTGGTCAGCCGCTGCCACGTTTCCAGCAGCACCGAATTGTCGGCCCATTCGTAGATCAGGCCATGCAGTTGCAGCGCGGTTTCGATCTGGCGCGTCGTGTCCAATGCACGGGTCGCCTGCTTCACGGCTTCGTGGCGCCGGTCGAGTTCGTCGAAGAAGCGCTGGTCGCGCAGCGGCCACGCCCGCTCGATGGCCAGCTCGTCCATCACCTTGTTGAACGAATAGGCATCGTCGATGTCCTTGGCTGTGACCTCGATGACGAAGGTGCCGGCATAGGGAATGCTGGTCAGGATGCCTTCCTGCACCAGCTCGCGCATCGCCTCGCGCAGCGGCGCGCGGCTCACGCGCATTTGTTCGGAGATCCGGAGCTCGTTGAGCTTCTGGCCGGGTTCGAGCTGGCCGGTCAAGATCGCGCGCCGCAGCAGCGCGACAATCTCGGCGCGGCGCGTCGTGTCCGCGATCGGACTGAAATCCGCTTTCCCCATTCGGCTGCTCCCAAGGAACCCGAAAGCAAGACAAGCAGATTGTCGACAATCTAACAAGAGGTTTCTGGATTCTGATTTGCCTGCACACCAGAGACCGTTTCGAAATTCGCTCTGGCGAGTCATATGGTGGTGGTTTCGAGAACCGGAGCGGAGCGGACATTTGGGTCCGTGAGCACCGGAAGCGCAGAAAACGCCATCAGATGGCCGCCAGAGTAGAATTTCCAACCGGTCTCAAGCGGCGCGGCCGTAGAAGCCGACGCGCTCCTCGGCGCTGAACATCACACCGGGCTTCTCATAGTAGGAAAACACCGCGATCATGCGCTCGCGCTCGCCTTCGACGGTGGTGACGCGATGCGCGGTGTTCTTGCCGCGGAAGACATTCAGCGTGCCCGGTTTCATGCGCAGGATCTTGGCATCGGGGTCACGCCCTTCGAGCAGTCTGGCGACGCCGTCATAGTTGGGATCGTCGTCCGACCGCAGATCGGTGCGGTATTCGAGATCGCCGCCGCGCTCCGCTGCCTGCAACAACAGCGTCGTCGTGAATTCCGAACGATCGAAATGCCAGTTCAGCGCCTCGCCGGCGCGATAGGCCATGACGTTGGTGCGGGCCAGCGGATCCTGCATGACATGCAGTCTGGTCTTGCCCATCGTTGCGGCCAGGAAGCGCAGCAGCGGCTCATATTCGTAGATGGCGAGCACGACGCTGCCCGGAATCTGATCGGCACAGACGGTATGGCTGATCGTCTCGACCTTGCGCAGCGCCGGATGGTCAGGCGCAAGCTCGGGAATGTCGGGCTTGAAGTAGATGTTGTGCATGCGCTTGTGCACATGCGATCGCGCGGCCATCACTGGCTGGATTTCGCGCACGGCTTGTTCCGCCACATCGGAGCGCAAAAACCCTTCGAGATTGAACATGCCGTCGGCTTCGAGCGCGGCGACGGATTGTTCGACGAGGCGCTGCCATTCGGCGTTGCCTTCGCGGTCAAGCGGATAGCGGTCGAGATCGAGAATGTCTTTCATCGTCATGGGCTCCGAGGTTTCGAGCGTATGGGACGGCAAAAAAATCTTTCTCTCAACGTGGAAAATAATTAGGATTGAGCAAGAAAAACTTATGGAGCCTGGCGTGGAACGGTTGCCGCCGCTGAATGCGATCAAGGCTTTCGAGGTTGCGGCACGTGCCGGCAGCTTCACTTTGGCCGCCTCCGAACTCGGCGTGTCCTCGGCGGCGGTCAGCCAGCAAATCCGCAATCTCGAGAGTTGGTTCGGTAAGCAATTGTTCGTGCGCAGCGGCAACCGCATCGCGCTAACCGATGCCGGCCACGCCATCTATCCGCAAACCGCGAAGGCCCTGGGCGACATCGCCGCGATCGGCCGGCGCATGCAGGAAGGTGGCTTGCGGACACGCCTTGTCGTCAGCGTGCCGTTCTCGCTGGCCGAACTGTGGCTGGCGCCGAGGCTGGCCGTGCTTCTCGATGCCTTCCCGCAAATGGCGATCGACGTCCGCGTCGAGGACGATCCGGTCGATCTGATGCGCCAGAACATCGACTTGCGCATCAGCTATGGCGATTATCACTATCCCGGATTGAAGCTTGTTCGTCTCGTCCATGATGACGTCCTGCCGGTCTGTGCGCCCGAATTCTGGCACCGGCACGGCAATGGCGATTCAGGTCTGACGGATTTGCACGAGAGCCTGTTCATCCACACCAATTGGGGGCCGAACTATGCCTCGCACCCGACCTGGGCGGATTGGTTCGCGGCATCTGGCGGCAGCCGCTCGCCCGACCCGTCGCACGGTCGTCGCGTCGGCCTGTCCAGCCTGGCGATCGCCTCGGCGAGGTTGGGTCTGGGCATCGCCCTTGGCCAGCGGGTCATGGCGGGAGCCGATCTGGAGGCCGGCCGCTTGATCGCGCTCTCCTCCGTCTCGGTGCGCCTCGGGCACCCCTACTGTGCATTCATGCCGCCGGCCAAGGCCGACCGCGCCGATGTTGCCGGTCTGGTGGAACTGCTCATGAAAGCGGCGCCCGCGACCTGTGGGAAGGCCGGGGCGCCGCGCTGAAGCCGGGTCCTGACGGGGGTGTTCAGGTGGCCGGCTTTTCCGGTATCGGCGATACAGGCGCTCCGGGTCCGATCTTTTGCAGATTGCCCGTGATCACCTGGTCGCCCTCGGCGACGCCGCTCAAGATGGCGACCTGATCGCCGCTCGTCGGTCCGAGCGAAACCAGCCGCTGGTCGACCGTGTTGCCCTTGCCGACGACATAGAGATATTTGCCGAGCTGGCTCGAGCCCAGCGCCGTCTGTGGCACCATGAGCGCGTCGGCCTGCTCTCTCACATGCAGCCGGACACGAACATATTGGCCCGGCAGCAGCGTGAACTTGCCGTTGCCGATCGTCGCGCGTGCGGTGATGGTGCCGGTCGAGCGGTCGACCGAATTGTCGATGAAGGTAAGTTCACCCTTCTGGCTTGCCTCGGTCTGGCCGGGGAGCAGGACCTCGACCTCGATCGGGCCGTTCGCACGGGCTCGCTCGATCTCGGCCAGATCCGTCTCGCTCGGGTTGAAGGTAACGTAGATCGGGTCGAGCTGAACCAGCGTGTTGAGCACGGTGCCGGCGACGCTGACCAACGTTCCGACCGAGGCCTGGTTGCGACCCAGGCGCCCGCCAAACGGCGCACGGATTTCGGCGTAGCTCAGATTGAGCTCGGCGGTGCGGACCGCCGCCTGGTTGAGAGCCAGCGATGCCTGTGCTTCGCGCAAGGTGCTGGTGCGCTGGTCGAAGCCGTCCTTGGCGAGGTAGCCGCTCTTGGCGAGTTCGGTACCGCGGCCAAGGTTGGAGCGGGCATAGTCGAGCGTTGCCGTGTCGCGCTGCACCTGCGCCTTCGCCTGGTCGAGAGCGGCCTGGAAGTCATCCGGGGAGATCTTGTAGAGAAGATCGCCTTGCCGGACATCGACACCGTCGGCAGCGGTCTGCTCCTGCAGATAGCCGGGAATCCTGGCCTGCAAGGTGATGCTGCGGATCGGTTCGGTCCGCGCGGCATAGTCGAGGTAGATCGGGATCGTCTTCTTGACGACGCTGACCACCGGCACCGGCATGACGAATGCCGCCGGGGCGGGCGCCGCGCCAGCCGTGCCGGCATTGAGGCTGAGATTGCCCATGTCGAGCAGGTGGACGCTGGCCACCGAGATCGCACCCAGCGCGACGGCCGTTCCCAACGCGATTTTCCATTTACGCATGATCAGTCTCCAATCTTATTCGGCCGCTTCCGCCAGGGGCGGGAAGGCGGGCTTGGTCGTTGGTTCATTGTCTTGAGAGGCGGGTTCGTCATTGCCGCGGCGTTCGCGCAGCTGTTCGATGACCGCGTAGAAGACCGGCACGAACACCAGCGACCGGATGGTCGCCGCGACCATGCCGCCGAACACGGTGGTGCCGATCGACTGCCGGCTCGCAGCACCGGCGCCGGTCGCGAACATCAGCGGCAGCACGCCGAGGATGAAGGCGAAGGCCGTCATCAGGATCGGCCGCAGCCGCAGCCGTGCGGCTTCCATCGCCGCCTCGACAATGCTCAAGCCTTCCTCGCGCCGTCGCCGGGCGAACTCGACGATCAGGATCGCGTTCTTCGCCGCCAGGCCGATCAGCATAACGAAGCCGATCTGCGAGTAGACGTCGATCTGCATGCCGCGCATCCACAGCACCACGAACGCGCCGAACAGAGCGAGCGGCACCGCCAGCAACACCATGAACGGCATCGCCCAGCTCTCATACTGCGCCGCCAGGATCAGGAAGACGAAGACGATGGCGAGGCCGAAGACGACGGACGCGATCGATCCTGCCTTGAGTTCCTGGAAGGTGATGCCGGTCCATTCGAAACCGAAATCCCTGGGCAGCGCGGTGGCGGCGGCCCGTTCCATCGCGGCGACCGCCTGGCCCGAGGAGAAGCCGGGTGCGGCGCCGCCATTGATCGAGGCCGAGGCGTTGTTGTTGTAGTGCGGTACCGTTTCCGGGCCGACGAAGGGCACGAGTTTGCCCAGCGTGCTGAGCGGCACCATGCCGCCGGAGGCATTGCGCACATAGAGCCGCGAAATGTCGGCGGCACCCGCACGTGCATCCTTGTCAGCCTGGATGGTCACACGGAAGGTGCGGCCAAACAGGTTGAAATCGTTCACGTAGAGCGAGCCGAGATAGATCTGCAGCGTGCTGAACACATCGGGCAGGTTGAGGCCGAGCAGCTTGGCCTTGCTGCGGTCTAGGTCGTAGTTGAACTGCGGCGTCGAGGTCGAGAACGGCGAGAACAGCTGTTGCGGATTGATTTCCGGCTGCTTGCGCGCCTCAGCGATCACGGCTTGCGTCGCGTCGTTGAGGGCTGAACTGCCGCGGCCGGTGAGATCCTCGACGACGAATTCGAAACCACCCGTAGTGCCGATACCTGGGATCGACGGTGGATCGAAGCTCAGCGCAAAGGCTTCCGGGATCTGCATCAGCTTGCCGCGTACGTCGGCGACGAGCTTCGAAGCGCTCTGGTCGGGACCGCGCTCCTCCCAAGGCTTCAGGATGGCGAATTCGACCGCCGAGTTCGACTGCGCGGCACTGGTCAGGAAGTTCAGGCCGCTGATCGAGCCGACGATGTCGACGCCGGGCGTTGCCTGCAGGATGTCGCGCGCCTTCTGCGCCACCGCGTCGGTGCGCTCGAGCGAAGCGCCGTCTGGCAACTGGATGACGACGAAGAAGTAGCCCTGGTCCTCGACCGGAAGGAAGGTCGAGGGCAGTCGCTGCCAGACGAAGTAGGTGGCGACCAGTCCGGCAGCGAACAGGCCGAGCATGATCCAGCGCAAGCGGATGAGGATGCGCACGCCATTCGCATAGGCATGCGACAGCCTGTCGAAGCCTGTGTTGAACCAGCGGAACAGCACGAACTGCGTCGACCCGCGATGCCGCAGGAAGGCGGCACTGAGCGCGGGGCTGAGCGTCAGCGAGTTGAAGGCGGAGATGCCGACGGAAATCGCTACCGTCAGCGCGAACTGGTTGTAGAGCTTGCCGGAGACGCCCGGAATGAAAGCGACCGGCACGAACACCGCCATCAGAACGGCTGTCGTGGCGATGATCGGACCGGTGACTTCGGCCATCGCGGCCTTTGTCGCCGCCAGCGGCTTGAGCCCGGCCTCCAGTTGTCGTTCGACATTCTCGACCACCACGATGGCGTCGTCGACGACCAGGCCGATCGCCAGCACCATTCCGAGCAGGGATAGCATGTTGAGCGAGAAACCGAGCATCTCCATAACGACCAGCGTCGCCACCAGCGACACCGGAATGGCGATGGTCGGGATGATCGTCGTGCGCCAGCTTTGCAGGAAGATGAACACCACGGCGACGACCAGCACCAGCGCTTCGCCGAGCGTGATCAGCACGTCATGCATCGACGCCGAGACGAAGCGGGTCGTGTCGTAGTGCATCGCATAGGAGACGCCCTTGGGGAAACGGCCCGAAAGCTCCTGCATCTTGTCCTTGACGCGCTGCTGAAGATCGAGCGCGTTGGAACCGGGCATCTGATAGACGGCGAGCACCACGGTCGGGTCCTTGCCGAAGAAGGCCGACGACGAATATTGCAGCGCGCCGAGTTCGATGCGGGCGACGTCGCGCAGCCGCACCAGCGAGCCGGTGTCGGTGTTGGCGCGCACCACGATATCGCCGAATTCCTTGGGATCGCTCAAGCGGCCTATAGCGTTGACCTGCATCTCGAAGGCGGTGCCGGCCGGGGCCGGCGACTGGCCGATCTTGCCGGCCGCCACCTGGACGTTTTGCTCGGAGATGGCGTTTTGGACATCGACCGCGGTGATGCCGAGATTGGCAAGCTTGTCCGGATCGAGCCAGACGCGCATCGAATAGCGCCGCTCGCCGAAGATCTGCACGTCGCCGACGCCGGGCAACCGCTTCAGCGGATCGACCACCTGCAGATAGGCAAGATTGCTCAGCGCCACCGGATCGACCGAACTGTCGGGCGAGGTCAGGTTGACGATGAGGACGAAGTTCGGATTCTGCTTCTTGATCGTCACGCCACCCTGATTGACGATCGCCGGTAGCGATGAAGCAGCCTGCGAGACGCGGTTCTGGACGTCGACGGCGGCAGTGCTGAGCGAATAACCGACATCGAAGGTGATGGTGATGGTCGAGGAGCCGTCATTGGAGCTCGTCGACGACATGTAGGTCATGCCTTGCACGCCGTTGATCTGCTGCTCCAGCGGCGTCGTCACCGTGTCTGCGACCACCTGCGCGCTGGCGCCCGGATAGTGGGCGCTGACCACGACCTGTGGCGGCGTGATGTCG
Organism: Mesorhizobium sp. M0293; assembly: GCF_040321735.1. Classification (NCBI taxonomy): domain Bacteria; kingdom Pseudomonadati; phylum Pseudomonadota; class Alphaproteobacteria; order Hyphomicrobiales; family Phyllobacteriaceae; genus Mesorhizobium; species Mesorhizobium sp. M0293. The sequence continues at coordinate 41,509 of NZ_JAMYSA010000023.1, read as the reverse complement.
GGAAACTGCGAAACGGGCAGCAGGAAATAACAAATCGTCCCGGCGAGCACCATGATGATGGCGATCGCCGAGGCGAAGATCGGACGGTGGATGAAAAAGTTTACCACGACACGCACGCCTCTCCGACTGCTCTTGCCCGCCCGAAGGCGCTGGCAACCCTGGACAGCCTTTGGCCGCGCCCGTCACTGTGTTCCTCCAGAGAATGCAGCAACGGCATCTCGCGGCGCTGCGTATCGGCGAGCGAGCGCAGCATCGTCTCAAAGGCGCGCGGGTCGACGCCATCGGCTTTCATGACCAGCCGGATCATCGGATCCCGGACGGCTTCATCTATGGTAAGATCGCGGCGCTGTGGCATTGGCCGGCTCCTTGTCTGTCGATTCGCAGCCCATGCTCGCGAACCGTTTTCATCTCTTCACCGGCCGAAGCCGCATGATCTGCAATTTTTCGCCTGTCTCGATCTGGGCTGTTTTGATCTGGTAGGACCAGTTCACGGCCTTGTGATTGACGAAAGACGACATAGGTGTTACCAGTAAGTAACATTCGTGACGTTACAGACCGGTAACACCCTAGTCAAGAGGCGTACCGAGGGATTTTTGGGAAACCAAGGAGGTTTTGATGGAAGACGGCACTGTGGAGCGCGCTCGCCCCCGGGACAGGATCCTGGAGACGGCGCAGGACATGTTTCACAAGCATGGCATCAAGGGCGTCGGCATCGACGCGATCACTGAGGCCGCCGGAACCAACAAGATGACGCTCTATCGTCATTTCGATTCAAAGGACGACCTCATCATCCAATGCCTGCGCGCCACCGCCCGCAAGGCTGGTGCAATGTGGGAAAAGTTCGAAACCGAGCACCCTGGCGACAAGCTGGCACAACTGCATGCCTGGGTCCGGGTCGCCGCCGATATGCTCAGGGCGGATGGCCGCGGTTGCGATATGGCCAATGCCGCCGTCGAACTCAGCGAGACCGATCATCCGGCCAGGCGCGTGATCAAGGAACTCAAGGAAGCTCAGCGCGATCGCCTTGTGACGCTGTGCAGGGATGCCGGCATCGGCCAGGCCGAGCTGCTAGCCGACACGCTGTCGCTTCTGCTTGAAGGCGCTCGTGTCAGTGTTCAGAGCGTCGGCACGGAAGGCCCGAGCGCGCAGTTCGTCCGCATGGCGGAAGGGCTGATCGTCTCCTTCAGGGGCACCGCCGCCGGCTGAAGTTTTACTGCGGCAGCTTATGGCCTTTATTCAATTTTGCGACCCGAGGGCGAGCGATGTCTCGCGTCTTTTGACGTGAGCAATGTTGCAACCGTCGCCAGAACGAAAAAAGCCCGCTGCCGGGAGGAGGTGGCAGCGGGCTCGATTTCGAATGTGGCGCGGGAGGAGGTGCACCCCACTCAGCGTCGGCATCGCATCTGGGAGGAGTAGATGGCCGACAACCAGAACCTACGATTTGCCCAATGATTCGGCAATCATGAATCCTGCATAGCTGCTGTGCAGATTTGCCGTGTCAATTATCATACAAATCCGGAAATAGGCTCTTACCAAGCCGCTCCGCCTTACTGCACCGGCACGTTTTCCCTGAAGATCAGTCTCGGTTCGATGAACTTCCGCGTCAGATAGGGCGCCGAGGATGCAATCGAGCCGAGCAGGCGAATGACCGACTGTTCCGCGATCAGCCTGGCATTCTGGTCGATGACGACGTCGAGCAGGTCGTCGACGAGATGGCCGCGAGTGTCCTTGGTGAGGTCGTGGCAGATGAACACCGGCTTGCGGTTCGGCCTGGCTTCCCGGATCGCCCTTGCAACGCCCGAGTGTCCGGCTCCGACGCAATAGATGCCGAGCAGTTCCGGCTCGTTGTGCAGCGCCTTCATGGTCTCGGCATAGCTGACATCAGGCTCGTCGTTGATCTCGACGGCGCTGCTGATGGTCAGGTTGGGAAACTCTTCATTGAGCACCGAGCGGAAACCCATTTCGCGTTCCTCGTGGCCGCGATAGGAGCGTGAGCCGACGACCATCGCCAGATGGCCTGTGCGGCCGCCAAGGAAGCGTCCCATCAATAGCGCCGCCGTTCGTCCCGCCACCCGGTTGTCGATGCCGACATAGGCCGAGCGTGGGGCCGCCGGAACGTCCGACACCAGCGTCACCAGGCGCATGCCGGCGTCGACGATGTCGCGCAGGATGTTGCGCGTACGCGGATGATCGACGGCGATGACACCGACGCCATTGGCCCTGAGCGAGAGGTTTTCGACGGCGGTCTGCAGCGCGTTCGGCGAGATACCGGCGAGGTTGTGGATCCGGCACGAGGCGACAAGCGGCAGGCGCGCGGCATAGTCCTCGATGTGCCCGGCGAGATCGCGCATGAAGGCATTGCTGCCAATCGGCAGCAGGAATTCGAGGTGGGCGGGCCGCGAGGGAAGCGTCACCTGGTCGGCGACCGGCAGATAGCCGAGCTGCTTGGCTGCCTCCATGACCCGCTGCCGGTTGGCGGCGCTCGCACCCGGCCGGTTGTTGAGCACCCTGTCGACGGTTGCGGTCGACAGCCCGCAATTGCGCGCGATATCGGAGACGGTGGCTTTCATGCCGCAATCCTATGCACCGATGCGATGCCGCGCCAGACGAGCGATGCGATCTGAGGTGACGGATGATTGCCGCCCATCCCCTGATAGTCAGTGCGATGGCTTGCCATCGGCGATGGCATCGCGGATTTCCTTGTCCGACATGCCGGTGATGATCCGTTCGACCTCCGCCACGCTGGTTTTCTTCGGGTCGATATCGTCGGCGACCACCTTGCCCCGGCGCATGACGACGATGCGGTCGACCACCTGGAAGACATGGTGAATGTTATGGGCGATGAAAATGCAGGAGTGACCGGAATCGCGGGCGTTGCGCACGAAGCTCAGCACGCCTTGCGTCTCGGCGACGCCGAGATTGTTGGTCGGCTCGTCGAGGATGATCAGGTCGCTGTCGAAATGCATGGCGCGCGCGATCGCCACCGCCTGGCGCTCGCCGCCCGACAGCGAGCCGATCGGCGTCGTCGGCGGGATGTTCTTGGAAATGCCGACCTGCTTGAGCAGGTCGCGGGCGACCACGTTCATGGCGTCCTGGTCCATCCGGTTGAGGAAGCGCGGCGGCTTGATCGGCTCGCGCCCTAGGAACAAATTGCGGGCGATCGACAATTGCGTAACCAGCGCCGAATCCTGGTAGATCGTTTCGATGCCCTGGGCGATAGCGTCGCTGGTGTGGCGCAAATTCACCTTCTTGCCGCGGATGAAGATGTCGCCGCTGGTCAGCGGCACAGCCCCCGAAAGCACCTTGATGAGCGTCGACTTGCCGGCGCCATTGTCGCCGAGCAGGCCGACGATCTCCCGTTCGTTGACATGGAAATTGGCATCCACCAGCGCCTGCACGCGGCCATAGGACTTGCGGATGTTCTGCATGCGGATCAGTGGCTCGGCCATGGTTCAAGTCCCTGCCTGATGCCGGCGTTCCAGCCATGAATGAAGCGCCATCATGCCAAGGATGATCGCGCCGATGAAGATGTTGTAGGCAAGGCCGGGCACGCCGATCAGCACGATGCCGTTGCGCATCACCCGCAGGATCAGGATGCCGAGCACGGTGCCGATGATGGTGCCGCGCCCGCCGGTCAGTGCCGTGCCGCCGATCACCACCATGGCGATGACCTCCAGCTCATAGCCGGTGCCGCTGTTGGGATTGGCCGCCGAGGTGCGTAACGAAGAAATGACGCCGGCGAGCGAGGCCATGACCGATGACAGCACGAACAGGCCGATCTTGACGCCGCTGACATTCACGCCGCGGGCGCGTGCCGCATTGGGATTGCCGCCGGCCGCCTGGATCCAGTTGCCGGTCCTGCTCTGTGTCAGGACATAGCCGAGCGCTATTGCCGCAGCGATGAACCAGAACAGCGACATGTAGATGCGGAACGGCCCGATGAAGAAGTCGCCGACCAGCGCCTCCGCCAGCCAGCTGCCTTCGGCGCTCCAGGTGCGCTGCGGAAAACCATCAGTGACGAACAAGGCGGTGCCGCGCACCACCAGCAGCATGCCGAGCGTCACCAGGAAGGACGGGATCTTGAGTTGCGTCACGAACCAGCCGTTGACCAGCCCGATGAAGGCGGCAACCAGCAGTGCGGCGACAAAGCCGACTTCCAGCGATGTGAGGCCGCTGTTGAACAGCGTCCACATCAGCACCGGCGAGAAACCGAACAGCGAACCGACCGACAGGTCGAATTCGCCAGACGTCATCAGCAGCGTCATCGCCAACGCGATCAGGCCGAGTTCAACCGTGAAGGCCAGCGTGTTGGAGATGTTCTGCGGCGACAGGAAGTCGTGATTGAGGCCCCAGAAAACGGCGATCTCGACGACGAGCAGCACGAAGGGGCCGAATTCAGGCCGCGCGACCAGGTGTTGGATGAGCGAACGATTTTCCACGAGCAACCCGCGACATGAGTGGAAAGGCTGAGCCTTGCACATTCGCGTGCGAAGGCTCGGCGAAAATGGAACGTCAGTCGCGACCGCCGGGGCGGCCGCGACTGTTGAGGCGGGATCTTATTTGCCGGACAGGATGTCGTCGTAGACCTGCGCGGTGTCCTTTTCGTAGAGCGCGCCGGTGATCACGTTGAAGCCCGGAGGGATGCCGCTGGCGGCCATATTGGCCAGCGAAAGCGCGACATAGCTGGTCGCCTGCGGATCCTGCCACTGGCCGGCATTGACGTAGCCGTTCAGCACTTCCTGGGTGGTGTCGAGCGAGTTGCCCCAGCCGACCACCGGGATTTCGCCCGGCTTGATGCCGGCCTGGTCGAACACCCGCTTGATCGAACCGGTGACGAGATCGCCGAGACCGATGATCGCCTTGACCTTGGCCTTGTTGGCGGTGAGGTAATCGACCATGCGGTTGATGGCTTCGGCCTGGTCGAGCGTCGCTTCGGTGATTTCATAGGTGATGCCGAGCGGCTCGAAGACGCTCTTGATGCCTTCTTCCTCCTGCACACCATAGGTGGCGCCCGGGATCTCGACCGGCATCCAGACGAAGTCGCCCTTCTTCACCAGGCCCTTGTCGACCAGATACTGCGCCCAGTGCTTGCCGAAGGTGACATTGTCGCCGCCGACATAGGCGTTGAAACTCGCCTTGGGATCTGGCGTGTTGAAATTGATGATCGGAATCTTGGCGGTGTTCGCTTCCTTGGCGATCTCGATCAGGCTGCCCGGATCGGGGCTGGTCGTGACGATACCGTCGGCCTTGGCGGAGAGGGCTGCGCGCACAGCTTCCTGCTGCGAGGCAACGTCGCCATTGTGGAACGAGGTGTTGACGGTGTTGCCGGTGTCCTTGGCCCATTGCTTGGCGCCGGCGAGGAAGTAGGTCCAGACCGGATCGGCCGGGCCACCATGCGAAATCCAGTAGAACGTCTTGGCCTGTGCCGCTGCCGGAACAATCGTCAGCGCCACCAACAGGCCGTATAGAACGAGTCTTAGCCGTGTCAGCATTTGATTTCCTCCCGTTTGTAGATGGTCAGTTCTCAATCCGTCCTTGTGTTCCGGCAACAGCCGGATTGCGTCTTTTGCCAGCGCCGGTTGGATGCGTGAGAGCATTCCCTTTTTCGACGGATGGCAAGCCTCCATCTGCAGATGTAGTTGGCGCCTGACGGGGCGCCATCAACGGTCCCATCAGATTGCATCAGTTGAGGTGATTTTCCGACTGTCGGATAATTGGCGTCGAGGCTTAGCCGAGCGGATAGTCCTTGCCTCGGGCCGCGATAGCGCAACCAGTGCCGATATGGATGACGCCGGCGGCCACCCCACGCCTATCCGGACCGGCGTCAACAACCGCATCCTGGCTGGGGTATCAAAGATGCTAGATGAGATCGGCCTTCGCCAGTTCCCGCATCAGATGGCTGGCGCCATAGGTCCAGTGCGGGCAATCGGGCGACAGCCGCACCCGGTTGACCAGCGCACCAAATTTTTCCGACGAGATGGTGACGATGTCGCCGACCTTGTGGGTAAAGCCCTTGCCCTTTTCGCCGCGATCCTTCGACGGCACGAACATGGTGCCGAGATAGAGCGCCAGCCCGTCCGGATACTGATGGTGCGGCCCCATGGCGGCGGCCACCAGCTCTTCCGGCGAGCGGCTGATCTCGGCCATCGAGCTTGCGCCCTCCAGCGAGAACCCATCCTCCCCCTCGACCTTCAGGCGCACGACGGCCCGCTTGACGTCGTCGATCGAGAATTTGTCGTCCAACAGGCGGATGAAGGGGCCGAGCGCGGCCGAGGCATTGTTGTCCTTCGCCTTGCCGAGCAGCAGCGCCGAACGCCCTTCGACGTCGCGCAGATTGACGTCGTTGCCGATGGTGGCGCCGACGATCCTGCCGCTGCTGGCGGCGATCATGGCGATCTCGGGCTCCGGATTGTTCCAGGTCGACACCGGGTGCAGGCCGACATCGGCGCCGAAGCCGACCGAGGCCATCGGCTGGCACTTGGTGAAGATCTCGGCATCGGGGCCTATGCCTACTTCCAGATATTGCGACCAGGCGCCGCGCGCGATGAGCTTGGCCTTGATCTCCATCGCTTCGGGCGAACCGGGCTTCAGCTTCGACAGATCGTGGCCGATCAGTCCGGCAATGTCGGCGCGGATGGCATCGGCTTTTTCAGCCGAACCGCGCGCCTGTTCCTCGATCACCCGTTCCAGCAGGCTGACGACGAAGGTAACGCCCGAGGCCTTGACCGCCTGCAGGTCGACCGGCGACAGCAAATACGGCTTTGCCGGATCGCGCCTGGTTTCAAAACTGTTGGCGGCGATGTCATCGAGCGACCCGATCGGTTTGCCCCTGGCCGAGCGGACGTGCCCTGCCGGATCGGCCATCTCGCAAAGGTCGCGCATGGTTGGCGCTGTGCGCGACGTGATGTCGAAGACCGTGCCGTCGCGCACCGTGACCACCAGCGGATGCGAGGCGCTGCGGGCGCGGCCGACAAAGAGCCCCTCAGTCGGCAGGTGCGTCTGGTTCGTCATGGCGTTTGGTCCTCTGAAATGATCGACAATGCGGCTGGCTGGATCGGCGCGGCACTTTCACCGGATTCCCTTCAAAGGTCTATCCCGTCGCTGGCGATCGAGATTCCAGCTTCTGATCATCTGTCGGGTTCACAGACGACAACTGAAGTGCTCTTTCAAAAATATGAAATCGTCACTACAATTTTCACCGACCCGCAACGCATCCAGGTGACCCTTTGCCCGCACCATTCTCCGATCCCATCTGGCGCAAGCCGCAGTCAGATTCCAGGTTTCAATCGCTTTTTCCAAGCGGTGATCGTGTCGATGTCGTGGTTGTCGGTGGCGGCATCTTGGGCCTGTCGACGGCATTGCATGCTGCCCGGCTTGGCCTGTCCGTGCAGGTGTTGGACGCCAGCGAAATCGGCCAGGGTGCATCGGGGCTCAATGGCGGGCAGGTCATTCCCGGCCTGAAATACGATCCGGAATGGCTGCTGGAGCATTTTGGCCCGGAGCGCGGCGAGACGCTTGTCAACTTCGCCGCTTCGACCGCAGATACGGTCTTCGAGCTGATCCGGGACGAACGGCTGGCGGTCCCCTTTGTTCGCAAGGGCTGGATTCAGGCGGCGCACACCGAGGTCGCGCTGAAAGCGGCGGCAAACCGCGACCGGCAATGGCGGGCGCGCGGCGCCGATGTTAGACTTTTGAGCGCGACGGAGATCGCGGCGATGACCGGCGCGCGCGGTTATCTCGGTGGCTGGCTCGATCGCCGCGCCGGTGTGATCGATCCGCTCGCCTACACGTCGGAACTCGCTCGGGCAGCAGTGGCGGCAGGTGTGCTGATAGCCGAGCGCCATAAGGTCGTGCGGCTCACCAATGCCGCCGGTTTTTGGCGTGTTTCGACCGAAAATGGCCCGGAATTGCAGGCAAAGGCAGTCGTGCTGGCGACCAATGCCTATACGGACGGTCTGATCCCCGGTCTCGCCGAGACGATCGTGCCGTTGCATTCCTTTCAGATCGCCACAGCGCCGCTGTCGCCCAATCTGGCGGCCACGATCCTGCCGGAAGGACAGGCGGTGTCGGACTCCAGGCGTATCCTCGTCTATTATCGCAAGAGCGCCGACGGCCGGCTGGTGCTTGGCGGGCGCGGGCGCATGGCGCTGCCGACCAGCGAAGGCGACTGGGCACACCTCGAGCGGGCACTGCGGCGGCTCTATCCCATGCTGTCCGACATCGCCATCGAGAAGCGCTGGTTCGGCCGGGTGGCGATGACGCCGGACCACCTGCCGCACATTCACGAGCCCGAACAGGGCCTGTTGGCCGTGGTCGGCTGCCAGGGTCGCGGCGTCGGCCTGATGACAGCGCTCGGCGAGCGCCTCGCGGGCTATCTCCAAAGTGGCGATGCCAGGCAATTGCCATTCCCGCTCTCGCCGATCCGGCCGATCCCGTTCCACGCCTTCCGGCAGGTCGGCGTCGCCGCGACCATCGCCTGGTATCGCCTGCTCGATGCGCTGGAGCGCTGACCACGGCAATTCATGTAGGTTTCGGTTGGGGATTCCGCTTGACAGTTTCATGAATATGAAAAACTCTAGGATAATTTCAAGTTTTCGATTGGCAGGTCGATGTCGACCCTAGTTGCAACCCCAGCGCCAGAAGCCCGGTCGTCATCTGGCTTCCGGGTCGCCATGCTGCTGCCGGGCGCGTTGGTCACCTTCCTGCTGATCCTGTTTGCCCTCGGCCTCGTGCTTTTCCTCGCCTTCCGCAGCAATGACGGTTCGCTGCTCGGCGCCGGTTTCACCGTGGCGAATTTTGTCACCGTGGTGTCCGATCCGCTGTACTGGACGGTCACACTGCGCTCGCTGATCATCGCCGCTCTGGTCACCCTGGCGACCGTCGTCACCGCCTATCCCGTCGCCTACTATCTCGCCTTCCACGCCGGCCGGCGGCGCGGCCTGCTGCTGTTCCTGGTGACGCTGCCGTTCTGGACCAGCTATCTCTTGCGCGTCTTCGCTTGGAAGATCGTGCTCGCCTATAATGGCGTGCTGAACTCGGCGCTGATCGAAAGCGGCATCTGGTCCGAGCCCACATTGGCTTTTCTCAACACGCCGGCCGCTGTCGTCGTCACGCTGGCGCACGCCTACGCGCCCTTCGCCATCCTGCCGATTTACGTGGCGCTGGACACCATCCCGAAATCGCTGATCGAGGCCGCTTCCGATCTCGGCGCGCGGCCATTCACCTCTTTCCGCCGTGTCGTGCTGCCCAATTCGATGCCGGGCGTGCTGGCGGCAGCCCTCGTCGTCTTCGTGCCGACGGTTGGCGATTATGTGACGCCCGCTCTCGTCGGCGGCCCGGCCAGCACCATGATCGGCACGCTGATCCAGGCGCAATTCGGCAAGGCCAATGACTGGCCGTTTGGCGCCGCTCTCTCTGTCGCCGTCATGCTGGTTATCCTCTGCGTGGTGCTGGTCGCGCGTTTCGCCGACCACAGATTTGGCAGCCGCACATGAGCACCGTCCAGATCCAGCAGGGCGGCCGCTGGCTTGGCGCCTACGTCATCGCCTATCTGGTCTTTCTCTATCTGCCGGTGCTGCTGATCCCGCTGTTTTCCCTCAACAACTCGATCCAGGCAGCGTTTCCGCTGCAGGGCTTCACCTTGCAATGGTATGCGACTTTGTTCGGCAATTCGGCGCTGACCGGTGCGCTCCTGAACAGCCTCGCCATCGGTGCCATTGCCGCCACGGGGGCGACGCTGTGCGGCATCACCGTGTCCTACATGGATCTTTATGGCCGCTCGCCGCTGGCCGCCACCATCAGCGCCATTGCCCGGCTGCCGATCCTGATCCCCGGCGTCATCGTCGGCATATCGCTGCTGATCCTCATCAATCTCATCGGCCTCGGGCCATCACGCGTCGCCATCGTTCTTGGGCACATATTGGTGGCGCTGCCAACAACGGTGGTGATCATGCGCAGCCGCTTCGCCGCCATCCCCAAAACCATTCGCGAGGCGGCTCTCGATCTCGGTGCCTCCGACTGGACGACGTTCCGGCGGGTCATGCTGCCGCTTAGCCTGCCGGCCATCATCTCTGCCTTCATGCTGGCCTTCCTGATCTCCTTCGACGAATTCATCGTCGTCTTCTTCCTCGCCGGCACCGAGCCGACGCTGCCGCTCTACATCTGGAGCCAGCTGCGCTTTCCAAAGTCGCTGCCGACGGTCATGGCGCTGGGCACCTCGATCCTGGCGGTGTCCTTCGTCATCGCTGCAGCAGCCGAGATCTTGCGCCATCGCGGCTTGTCCGCACCGGCGCCCGCCGATCCATCACAACCAAAACAAACCAAGAGAGGAGAACTGCAATGGCATTCGACCTGAAATCGATCTCTGCAAAGACTGTTTGCGCTGGATTGACGGCGTTCGCGCTGGCGCTGTCGTCGACCGTGGCTTTCGCCGGCGACAAGCTGCAATATTTCACCTGGTCGGGCTACGAACTGCCCGACTTCAACAAGAGCTTCCTCGCCGCGCACCCCGATGGCGTCGAGGCCTCGATCTTCGGTGACGATGACGACGCCTTCACCAAGGTCAAGGCCGGCTTCCGCCCCGACATTGCGCATCCCTGTTATGACAAGGTGGCGCGCTGGAACAAGGAAGGCCTGCTGCAGCCGATCGACACCAAGCGCATCAAGAACTGGGATTCGATCTTCCCGGTGTTCAAAAACCTGCCCGACCTGCAGGCCGGTGACGGCAAGGTCTGGATGGTGCCGTGGGACTGGGGCAACACCTCGATCCTCTACCGCACCGATCTGGTGAAGAACCCGGAAGCGAGCTGGAATCTCCTGTGGGACAAGCAGTATGCCGGTCGCATGGCGACCATCGACGCCGTGCATGACACGCCCATCGTTGCCGCACTGCTGGCCGGCGTCAACCCGTTCGACATGACGCCTGCCGAGATGGACAAGGTGGCCGAGAAGCTGCGCGAGCAGCGGCCGCTGCTTTCCAACTACACAACCGATATGACCTCGGTCGAACAGGCGCTGGCCAGCGGTCAGCTGGTCGCCGCCATGACCTGGAACGCGTCTGCCACCTCGCTGAAGAAGCAGGGCGTGCCGGTCGAGTTCATGAAGCCGAAGGAGGGCATGCTGACCTGGGCCTGCGGCTTCGTCATGCTCAAGGACGCCAAGAATGTCGATCTCGCCTACGATTTCATCAACAGCCGGTTGGATGCCGACTCCGGCAAATACCTGATCGAGGCCTATGGCTATGGCAGCTCGCTGAGTTCCGCCTTTGCCACCGTGCCGAAGGAGGAACTGGAGAAGCTGCAGCTGCCGTCCGATCCGGAAGTGATGCTGAAGACCACCATCTTCACCGGACCGATGAAACAGAATGACGACCTCGCCAAGATGTTTGAAAAGGTGAAGGCTGGCGGGTGAGCTTAGGCGTCCCCTTCTCCCCTTGTGGGGTGAGCAGCCGGTTCGCGTAGGCGAATTCATCGTGCCAGTGGCACGATGAAAGGCCGGCGAACGCCGGGACGCTGCGAAGCAGCGGGGACCCGGCAGGGTGGATCGACTAGCCACGCCCGGCCCTTCGCAGGCTCAGGGCGTTCGAAGCTCGAAAAGCCAAGCAATTGGCTTTTCGTTCGCTGCGCGAACCGCTTCTCACCCCACAAGGGGAGAAGGGAAAAGCAAACAAGGACCGACCAATGGACATGCTGGACGAAGCGGCTGAGAAGCCGAAGGACGATGCCGATGTGCGGGTCGGCCGGCGCGTGCGGGCGCTGCGGCTCGAGCGCAACCTGTCACTAGCCGATCTTGCGGCAAAAGCCGGCGTGTCGATCGGTGCGTTGAGCCAGATCGAGCGCGGCATGTCCTCGCTGCGCGTCAAGGTGATCTGGCCGCTCGCCGCTGCCCTCGACATCGAGCCGTCGGCGCTGATCGCCGACGGCAACGATGCCGTCAACGATCTCTATTGCGTGCGCGCCAACAGTCGCCGTGCCATCCCGGTCAAGTCGGAAGGCATTGCCAAGGCGTTGCTGTCGCCGCCTGGCGCGACTCTGACCGGCATGCTGGTGACGGTGGAAGCCGGCGGCGGCACCGCCGAGGCCTATGCCCATGCCGGCCATGAATTCGGCTTCGTCCTGTCGGGCGAGGTCGAACTGGTGGTGGATTCGACGAAATACGTGCTGAAGAGCGGCGACAGCTTTGCCTTCAAGAGCACGCTTTTGCACGCCTTCCGCAATCCGGGCACCGAGCGCTGCCAAATCCTCTGGGTCAACACCACGAAACCGTCCGAGGTTCGCGATGGCGCCTGATCCACTTGTGCGGCTGCAGGCGGTTTCGAAGGTTTTTCCCGGCGGCATTGTCGGGCTCGACGCCGTCGATCTCGATATTATCAGCGGTGAGTTCATTACACTGCTCGGGCCGTCGGGTTGCGGCAAGACCACCAGCCTGCGCGTCATCGCCGGTTTCGAAAGCCCGTCGAGTGGCAAGGTGCTGCTCGACGGCTGTGATATCACGGCGCTGCGGCCCTACGACCGGCCGGTCAACACCGTGTTCCAGGATTACGCGCTGTTTCCGCACATGAACGTTGAAGAAAATGTCGGCTTCGGCCTGTCGCTGCGCAAGCTTTCAGGCAGCCAACAGGCAAAACGCGTCGGCGAAGCGCTCGACATGGTCGGCCTCGCCGACAAGATCGGCGCCCGCGTCTCCGAATTGTCGGGCGGCCAGCGCCAGCGCGTCGCACTTGCTCGAGCCATCGTCTGCGAGCCGCGCGTGCTGCTGCTCGACGAGCCGCTGTCGGCGCTCGACGCGCATCTGCGCGAACAGATGCAGGTCGAATTGAAGCGGCTGCAATCGCGGCTTGGCACCACCTTCGTCATGGTCACCCACGACCAGACCGAAGCGCTGTCGATCTCCGACCGCATTGTCGTCATGAACAAGGGCCGCATCGAGCAGATCGCACCGCCGGCCACACTCTATGACCGGCCTGCCACCACATTCGTCGCCAGCTTCATAGGCACGATGAACCTGCTGCAATCGCGTTTCATCAGCCGCGACGGCGATCGCTTGCGTTTCACCGCCGGCACCCTGCCGCTGGAAGCCACGTCCGAAGCAGGCGACGTTCCCGTCGAAGGGGCCATACGCACCGTCGGGGTGCGGCCGGAGGATCTCCTGGCGACGACCGAAGCCGCAGCCGGCACGGCGCCGGCGCGCGTCAACAGCATCGTCTTTCACGGCCGAACGCTGCGCCTGCACGCCGAACTCGGGCCGGGCGCACCTGTTGTCATCGACGCGCCGCGCCAGGCCGAGGGTTTTCAATTCAGCGTCGGCGACGTGGCGCATATCAGCCAGCGCCGTGGCGCCAACTGCCCTATGCTACCAGGCTAGTTCATCGACGTAACGACCGAAGCACGCGTCTGCCGTTCGGCAGCTACAAGCTTGGCCCGCTTATGTGGATCTTCCTGCCGGTTGTGAACAACCAAGAACACGGAATTGACTGACAAGGAGTATATTCCTAAATCTAGCCGATGCCGGAACCTAGCAGCCGACCGCGCCGAAATGTGCAGACGCTGTGCCTCGCGCACGAAGTCGGGCAGCTCATTCGTGTCCGGTGCCGGCACTGCAACATCACTCGTCACTATCTACCCGGCGATCTCGCAAAGCTTGTAGGTGACATTCCCTTTTGGGACGTCGAACGGCATATGCGGTGCGAGCACTGCAAGCTTCGTGAGCTTGATGCCAGCATAATTTTGCCGAGCGCTGCTGAGCGTTTGAAAATTCGGGTCAGACGCCTTGTCGAAATCCGTATGGTTCGTCGGGTTATCTGGCGAGACGACGATTAAGGAAGCGGCTGATATGTCGATCCTGCAGCCTAGAACAGAGACCCTTGAGTTGGCACCTGCTGCGGAAACTTGATCTGTGTGGCTGGCTTCTCAACAATCATCAATGCATCGTCCGGCGCTGTCCGCTGCAAATGCCTCGCTTCTGCCCACGGCGCTGTAAGCCAGGCCTCGGCCTCCTCCGGCGTGGTCAGGATAACGGGCATAGCCTTCTCATGGATCGGCGCGATGACGGCGTTAGGCTTGGTTGTCATGAAGGCAAATAATTCGAAGTCGCCAGGACCATCCTTGACCTTTCTCACGCCCTGCCAACGGGTCCAGAACCCAGCGAAGAAGAACAGCGGCCGGCTCTCGTTACGCGCAAACCAGTAATTGCGCTGGATGTCTGTGTCTGGGTCTTTGTCGTTCGGGGTAGGGCTGGGTTCGGCAAAGCTGGTCACCGGCACGACGCATCTATGCTCGATGCCAACAAACTGTTGCCAGTGCGAATATTGCGGATTGCGAACGTTTGTCGTGCCGTAGTCCGCCTTGCCTTTCATGCGTTCAGGCGGCGTTGGCAAACCCCAAAGCAGCTTCGCCAACTCACGCTCGCCGTCCACCGTGTTGCGAACGACTAGGCCAGGCTGATTGGGATAGACGTCAAGCGAAGGTTCAAGGTTGCCGCTGATATCGCGCAGCGTGCGCGTCCATTGACGGACCGCCTCCTGCGTCGTGGTGATATTGTAGAGGTTGCACATGCACCTAGCATTGCGGAATTGGCTTGTGTCTGCAACCGAAGTCGCTGTCGGCGCTCCTGCAAATCGTCGTCGCAAAGCCACGCTATATCCATCGTCCTGACACGGATTGTCAGCTACGACCGGCCAGACGGTGGCAGGCCAACAAGCCGTCCCCTACTTGCATGACGTCTGAACAGGAGGAACACAAATGACCATCGCGGAAATTGCCAAGGATTTCACCGAACTCCTACAGCAGGGCGACCACGAAGCTGCTGCTGAAAAGTACAATGCCGACGATATCGTCAGCCTCGAAGCCATGGAGGGGCCGATGGCCATCTCTCGTGGCAAGGAGGCTCTCAGGCAGAAGGGCCAATGGTGGCAGGAGAACAACGAAGTGCATGGTGGCTCGGTCGAAGGCCCCTATGTCAATGGCGACCAGTTCGCGGTGCGCTTCAAGTTCGACATCACGCCCAAGGCTACCGGCGAGCGTGTCACCATGGATGAAGTTGGTCTCTACACGATCAAGAACGGCAAGATTGCCGAAGAGCGTTTCTACTACTAGGGCGAGGTACCGCCGGCTTTCGGGAGCTTGCTCTTGTCGCTGGGTCGAAACAGGCATGGGGCCGGGACGATGTCCTGGCCGCCATGTAGGGGAGGCTCATATCGTCTTCAGGTGCTCCGCAAGCTGATCGGCCACCGTGCCCCAGCCATCGAAGAAACCCATCTCCTCGTGGTTCTTTCGGGTCGCCTCGTCGCGATGGATGGCGGTGGCGGTGTAGCGCGTGCCTTTGCCGTCCGGTTGCAGGGAAATGACCGCAGTGATGAACGGCTCGCCTGACGGCCGGTAACCCGGCAGCAGCGCATCCGTCCACACCAGTCGCTCGTTCGGCACGATTTCGAGATAGCAGCAATGGCGGTCGTTGACCTCCTTGCCGTCGGGCGACTGCATGCGCGTGCGGAACAACCCGCCCGGCCTGAGGTCGATCTCGCAGTCGGTGATCATCCAGGGCTTCGGCGTGAACCATTGCTTGACATGGTCCGGCGTCGTCAAGGCGCGCCACAGCAATTCGCGCGGCGCATCGATGACGCGCTCCAGCACGAGGTCCAGCCTGGGATCCGGCTTGAGGGGATAGCTCATTTTTCGTTCTCCTTGAGGCTCATCACATAGGCGTCGAACTGGTCGAGACGGCGCTCCCACAATGCGCGCTGTTCGGCCAGCCAGTTTTCGGCGAGTTTCAGCGGCTCAGGCGCCAGTTGATAGGTCCTGACCCGGCCAGTCTTTTGCGAGCGCACCAGCCCGCAGCCTTCCAGAATCTTCAGATGTTCGATGAAGGAGGGCAGAGCCATGTCGAAAGGCTCTGCAAGTTCGCTGACCGAGGCAGGGCTGCGGTTCAGCCGCTCCACCACACGCCGCCGCGTCGGATCGGACAGCGCGCGAAAGATGCCGTCGATCGGTGGAGGGCTCGGATTTGCGGTCTGGAGGCTCGTCATCGGTCATCCCGGGGTGCCGTCGAAAGTGGCTCGAAAAATACTTAGGAAAATTCCTTAGTGTTGACAAGCCCAAAAACATTGAGACACCGGTGCGGCCGCTGGCAAAGCGCGTAGAGCATCCTTAATCTGAGTTAGATTCGAAGTCCGAAGGGCCACTGTTTTGACGATCACCATGTACGGCATCACCACCTGCGACACGGTCAAGAAGGCGCGCGTCTGGCTGGAGGGCCATGATGTTTCCTACCGTTTTCACGATTTCAGGGCAGAGGGGCTGGATGCCAAGCGGCTCGATGGCTGGGTTGGCAAGGTCGGCTGGGAAAAGCTGCTCAACAAGGCGAGCACGACGTTTCGCGAACTGGCGGACAAGGACAAGCAGGGTCTGGACGAAACGAAGGCAAAGGCGTTGATGCTGGCCAAGCCGACCGTGATCAAGCGGCCGGTGCTGGAACTGGGCGAGCGCGTCCTCGTCGGCTTCAAGCCGGATGTTTATGAGCAGGCGGTGGGGTAGCGTAGCGAGACGGCGACGCTGCCAATCTCCCCCCTTGCGGGGGAGATGGCCGGCAGGCCAGAGGGGGTGTGAAGGATCGCCACCCTTTGACGAAATTGTTCCGGTGCGAACCGGCCGAAGCATGAGGATGCGGTTGATTGACAGGTCGGCGGGACAGCACCCCCCTCTGCCCTGCCGGGCATCTCCCCCGCAAGGGGGGAGATCGGCCAATCGCCGACCTTGCAGGGCGCCCTTCAATCCGTCTTTCTGAGAAATGCCGCCAGCGCCACCGCATTGTTATGCTTCTCATCATGCGCGCCGTAGAGCAGTGTCACCTTGCCGTGGCGAAGCAGGCCGCGCAATTTGTCCACCGCCTCGCCGTTCCCGTCCAGCTCAGCGCGATACCGCTTCTGAAACTCAGCCCAGCGCGCCGCCTCATGGCCGAACCATTTGCGCAGATCGTCGCTCGGCGCGATGTCCTTCAGCCACAGCGCCAGCGCGGCGTCCTCCTTGCTGACGCCGCGTGGCCAGATCCGGTCGACCAGAACCCGCTGACCATCATCGGGAGCGGGTGGCTCGTAGATACGCTTGACCGCCAGGTCGAAGGTCATCGGACCCTCCGTAAGCGGGTCAGGCCCACTCGCCCTTGCGCATGACAGGCACGCGGGCGCCGTCCTTGTGGATGCCGTCAATGTCGATCTTGTCCGAGCCGATCATCCAGTCGATGTGGATGAGGCTTTTGTTGCCGCCGCGCTGAGAGATCTCGTCCTGGCTGAGCGAGGCGCCGTCGACGAAGCACTTCGAATAGCACTGGCCGAGCGCGATGTGACAGGCGGCGTTCTCGTCGAACAGCGTGTTGAAGAACAACAGCCCGCTCGCCGAAATCGGCGAGGAATGCGGCACCAGTGCCACCTCGCCGAGGCGGCGCGCACCCTCATCGGTGTCGAGCACTTTCTTCAGCACGTCCTCGCCCTTCGAGGCCTTCGCCTCGACGATCCTGCCCGCCTCGAAACGCACCGAGATGTCGTCGATCAGTGTGCCCTGGTAGGACAGCGGCTTGGTCGAGGAGACATGACCCTCGACCCGCCTCGAATGCGGCGTGGTGAAGACCTCTTCGGTCGGGATGTTGGGATTGCAGGTGATGCCGTTCTTGGCGGTCGAGGCGCCGCCCATCCATTCATGGCCGTCCGCCAGCCCGACGGTCAGGTCGGTGCCCGGCCCGGTGAAGTGCAGCGCATGGAAATTATGGCCGTTGAGCCATTCGGTCCGGCTGCGCAGTGCTGCGTTGTGCGCTTTCCAATTGCCGATCGGATCCTCCATATCCACCCGCGATGCGGCGAAAATGGCGTCGGCGAGCTTTGCGACCGCAACATCGTCGGCATCGCCGGGGAAAACCTGCCTGGCCCAGGCGAGGTCCGGATAGGCGACGATGTTCCAGTTGATGTCGAAGCCGGTGATCTTTTCCAACGCCGGCTGGTAAGCCATCGAATTCGCCTTGTTGGCGCGCGCCACTTTCGCCGGGTCCTGTGCGGACAACAGCGACGGATCCTCGCCGCGCACAGCAAGCCTGGCCGCATTGTTGGAGAAAGCTTTCGCCATGCCTTCATACAGCCAGCCGGCGGCACGGTCGAAGCCGGCATCGGCGCCGAAGCGATAGCGCGCCAGCGTCATCTCGTCGTCGTTGAAGATAGGCGTCACCAGCCCGGCGCCGGCCTTGTAGGCGTGTTCGACGATCCGCCTGGTCAGCGGCAGTGCCGCGATCGACGATGTCAGCACCAGATCCTGTCCCGGCTGCAATTGCAGCCCGACCTTGATGGCGACCTCCGCCAGCCTGTCGAGCTTCACCGGGTCGATCGATGCGGAAACGCCGCGCGAATGTGTGGTCATGATCCTGCCTGTCGTAGTTTGATATCCGACCTTACATAGACCGGTGCCACGGTGCTTTCCACCGCGATCGCGCCGGCGGGTTCTGCGTTCGCGGACCCGAACTGTGCCATGGTCGCCTCGATCTCTTCCCTGATCCAGACCTTGAAATCCCGGACCTTGCGGCTTTCGGTCTTGGCGGAGGAGGTCACCAGCCAATAGCCGAGCCCGCTCTGGGCGCGGATTCCGAAAGGCGCCACCAGCCGCCCATCGGCCAGCGCATCGGCGGCGAGCAATTGCCAGCCCAGCATCACGCCGTGGCCGGCGATTGCCGATTCCAGGCACAGCATCGGGTCTGTGAAACGCGCGCCCTTCAGGAAGGTCACGGGTGGAACGCCGGCTGTCTCGAACCAGCTTTCCCAGTTGATCATCGCCCGCTCGTCGGTGATCGCGCAGGTCTGGGCAAGGTCCTCGATCGACTTCAGTTTTTTGGCGATCACCGGCGCGCAGACCGGGAAGACTTCCTGCGACAAGAGCAGTTCCTTCCGTCCACCCGGCCACTTGCCGTCGCCAAGCCGGATGGCGATGTCGATGTCGGAATGATCGAGATCGGCCAGCCGCACCGAAGCGTCGATGCGCAGCAGCACGTTGGGATGCCGGGCGAAGTGACGCGACAGTCGCGGCAAAAGCCACTTCGAGGCAAAGGCCGGCGCCACCGAAACCACCAATGTGCACTGCGTCGCCTCATCGGCCAGCGCCACGGCCTGGGCAAGTTCGCGGAAGCCAGCGCCAAGACGGGCCGAGAAGACGGCGCCGAATTCGGTTAGTACGAGACCGCTCGCCGTTCGTTCGAACAGCGCCTGGCCGAGCTGCTTCTCGGTGCGGCTTATCTGCTGGCTGACGGCGCTGACGGAAACGTTGAGTTCGCGGGCCGCTGCGGCCAGCGAGCCGAGACGGGCAACGGTTTCGACGGCGCGAAGGCCGTTGAGATGGACGCGGTTGAGTATGACCATTTGAGTTTTTCTAAACAGATCCGGCTGAAATCTCAATTGAAAGAGAGGTCGAAACGGCAGATTTTATCAGGGGAGACAGACCAGCGGAGCCGGAAATGCTAAGGATCTTGTCATCGTCGCTGAAGGTCTTTTTTGCTGCGAGTACGCCGTATGAGCCGCGCCGGGAGAGCGAGGCGCAGCGCTGGCTGACCGATCCGCTTTCCCATCCCGTGCTGAACACCATGTCGGAGCGCGAACTTGGCGACGTGCCGTTCAGGCTGACGGCGCGGCGGACAGTGCATGAGACGGCTTCATTGCGAACCGGTTTCGGTGGGCGCTGCTGAGCGGATGACACGCTTTCCGATTTAAGCACAGGCGATCACGGCGCCCGCGATGGCGCTGGCCCAACAAAAGGCGGATTGTTTCACCGGCTCGCGCACTTATTGTGCGCTGCAATGACATCGGCCACCTCAACAGCGCTGCGTTTCGCCTTCGCCGGCATGATTGCCATGGCGGTTGCCATGGGCATCGGCCGCTTCGTCTACACGCCGATCCTGCCCGGCATGATGCAGGAACTGCATCTGTCGCCGGCCGATGCCGGGTGGATCGCCTCCGCCAACTACCTCGGCTATCTCATTGGCGCGCTGGCGGCGGCGGGCGGCTGGGCGCATGGGCGCGAGCGCCTGCTGATGCTGGTGGGGCTCGGCGCCAGTGCGGTCCTGGCCGCGCTGATGGGACTGACCGATGCGATGGCCGCCTTTCTGGTGATCCGCTTTCTGGCCGGTCTGGCCAGTGCCTTCGTCATGGTGTTCATGGCAAGCATCGTTTTCAGCCATATAGCGGCTGCCGGTCGCGGCGACCTGCAGGCGTGGCATTTCGGCGGCGTTGGTCTCGGCATCGCGGTGTCCGCGGCGATGATGGCGTTGCTGGTCACCGAACATGCCGGCTGGGCGGCGGGCTGGTTGTGGTCGGCGGCAATTTCGGCCTGTGGTTTCGTACTCGTGGCGTTGTTGGTCAACGAGGGCCCGCTCGCCAATGGCGAAGTCGCTCGCGAGCCGCCATTGCAAATGGATCGGTCACTGATCAAGGTCATCATTGCCTATGGCCTGTTCGGCTTCGGCTATGTGGTGACGGCGACATTCCTGGTCGCCATCGTCCGGCAAGGCGGCGGCAGCCGCGTCTTCGAGGCCATGGTGTGGATGGTCGCCGGCCTTGCCGGTTTCCCCTCGGTCTGGCTCTGGCAGAAGATCGCCGCACGGATGGGACTCTATGCCGCCTATGCGTTGGCATGCCTGATCGAAGTTGCCGGCGTCACGGCCAGCGTCGCCATCGGCGGGCGCACCGGGCCGCTGCTTGGCGGTGTGCTGCTCCGCGGCACCTTCATTGCCATCACGGCGCTTGGCCTGCAGGCCGCGCGGCAGCAGGCGCCAAGCGCGCCGCGGCGGATCTTTGCCCTGATGACGGCTGTGTTCGGCCTTGGCCAGATCATCGGTCCGGTCGCCGCCGGGCTGCTGGCGCAAATGTCCGGCGATTTCTTCCTCGCCTCGATCGCCGCCGCCATCATGCTGGTCGTCTCCGGCGGCCTCACATGGTCGGCTGCGCCAAAATCGCCATGATTATGGGGTTGCTCGGTGCGGGCATCGGGCACGGGCATTTTCTTTCCAGCTAATGTGTGACTTTATGCCCGCCATAGTCAGCAGATTTGCGCCTAGATCGAGGAATTCGTCACAGTGTTCGTATCATTTTTCCCGCAGCCGAAGCTCTTCTTCTCTTCGGCCGCCGTCTGGAGCCTTGCGGCGATTCTATTCTGGTTTTTCGGTGGTGAACAAGTGGGCGCGGTTTTCGGACTGCCACCCGCCGCGGCAGGTACGCCGCCCATCATCGGCATCGCCATTCTCATGTCGCCGCCGTTTCTATGGTTTTATCTCTATTTCGCGTTCTGCGTGGCCGTCTTCTATGCGTTTTGGAGCTGGTATTCGCCACATCCCTGGCAGCGCTGGTCGATCTTGATGACCGCAGTCATCCTGTTCTTCATCTATTTCAATGTGCAGGTCAGTGTCGCAGTCAACGCCTGGTACGGGCCTTTCTTTGACTATGTGCAGGGATTGATGTCGGGGACAGGAAAGTCGACCAACGGTGAATTTTATATCGGATTGGCAGATTTTTCGTGGCTCGCGTTGGTCGGCATGAATGTGCAGGTGGTCAATGCCTTCATCGTCAGCCACTGGATCTTCCGCTGGCGCACGGCGATGAATAACTATTTTGTCGAGAACTGGGGCAGGCTTCGACATATCGAGGGTGCTTCGCAGCGTATCCAGGAAGACACGATGCGGTTCTCGCAGATCATGGAGGATCTCGGCTCCAGCTTCGTCCAGTCGATCATGACCCTGATCGCATTCCTGCCGGTCATGATCCAGTTGCAGACTCACATCAGCGAGTTGCCGATTGTCGGCGCGATCCCGCAGCCATTAGTGGTCGCAGCCCTTGCCTGGTGTCTGTTCGGAACGATCTCGGTCATGATTGCCGGCTTGAAGCTTCCGGGATTGCAGTTCCGCAACCAGCGCGTCGAGGCCGCCTATCGCAAGGAACTCGTCTACGGCGAGGATCACGCAGACAGGGCTCAGCCAGCCACCACTGCCGAGCTGTTCGCGAACGTTCGTCACAATTATTTCAGGCTCTATTTCCACTACATTTATTTCAACGTCGTCCGTTACACATACCTGCAGGCCGACAACATTTTCTCGCTGCTGATCCTGGGTCCGTCGCTGGTCGCGCACAAGATAACGTTCGGCGCGCTGAACCAGATTTCGAATGCATTCGGTAAAGTGACGGGGTCGCTGCAGTTTCTGCTCACCTCGTGGTCGACCATCGTCGAGCTGCAATCAGTCCACAAACGCCTGCGCGCCTTCGAGGCGACCCTGCTCGGCGAGCCGCTGCCGGACATCGACCAGCGCTATCTGGCAAAACAGGGCGTTGAAGATCCGGCCTAAAGGCCGAGGTTGGAAACCGAATCGGGTTGGCGGCGGCTCAGCCGCCAACCGAAACCTGCTTCTGGGCGGCATCCTGGCGCGAGACATAGTCGCGAAAACTGATGCATTCCACATCGGCCTTGACGCAGACATCGCCGGCAAAGCGCTCCAGCGCGTTCCAATAGGCGCCGTCATTCATCAGCGCGAAATGGAAGCCGAGCTCCAGCGGAATGCGCTTGCCCGCATACTGCTTGTCGAAGGCGGCGCGGAAGGCGTCATAGGTGCGGTTGGCGAACTCGTCCGTCATGCTTGGCCGCTCGAAGCCGCCGGAATGCCTGACATAGAGATTGTAGTCCATGGCGATGACGGGCCGTGACGTCGGTCCCTCCGGAATCTGCGGCAGCGAAAAGTGCATGATGCCGTTGCCGGTTGTCGGTCGGGCAGGGCTCTGCGATACGGCGCTTGCGTCGAACCGATAGCCGGCCGCCGGCAGCGCCTCGTAGAGGGCCTTGTTCGCCGATAGATACGGCGCGCGAAAGCCGACCACCGCATGCCGCGCGAAATCGCGCCAGCTCTCGGGTTCGGGCGCAACGCCGTTGATCGCATAGGCGTTCTCGAGAATGTGCTCGAACGAACTGAACTCTTTCAGCCAGTCCGCCTTGCTCCAGTCCTTGCCGTCGAAATGGCCGCAACCATGGCTGGCGATGTCGTGGCCTTCCTGCGCGGCAAGCCCGATCTCTTCGAGCCGCTCGGTGACTTCCTGCTTCGACGCGGCAAAGCCGATGTTGGATTTGCCGGCGCTTTTGCCGGGTGCCGTGTATTCCTTGCGCGTCTCCGGCGACAGCAGGAAGACGCAGGAGAGAAAATAGGTGAAGTGCGCGCCGGTGCGCTGCGCCAGTGCCCGGCTGCGCTTCCACTGCGAAATGTCGCGGGCGCTGTCGAACGAGATGATGACGACCTGCTTGGGCTTTGCCGGCGTTGTTGGCGCGGGCGGATCGGCCAAAGCCCCACCGGCAGTGGCAAGCGCAGCGAGGGAAAACGCAACAACACGGAACGGACGGTACATCGGCAATCTGATCTGCACTCTTCTGAGTTGCACTCTTTTGAGCTGCACTCTGGGGGACGTCTGGAAGCCGGCTATCCCTGAAATGTGGCGCGGGTGCGATTGGCCTTTTCGGCTGCTTGCCCGGGGCAAACATCCGTTTGCCCTAGGGAATGGGCGATTTTCCGGTTGAACCCCTTCCATGCCGACAAAATTTCGCTAAAACGCGGGCTGACAAAGGCCCGACCGGGCAGGAATGGTTTTGATCGATGTCCGACGACAGTTTTATCCGTGAAGTCAACGACGAGATGCGTCGCGACCAGGCGCAGGCGCTTTGGGACCGCTTCGGTCCCGCCTTGCTTGTCCTCGCGATCCTCGTGGTGCTCGGCACCGCCGCCTTCGTCGGCTATCGCTATTGGGACGAGACGCGTGCCAACCGCTCCGGCGATGCGTTCTCGCAGGCGCTGAAGCTTGCCAATGACGGCAAGAACGACGAAGCACTGACCGCGCTCGATCAACTGGAGAAGAATGGCTACGGCGCCTATCCATTGCTTGCCCGCATGCGCGGCGCGACCGTCAAGGCGAACAAGGGCGACGTCCCTGCCGCCGTCAAGGATTTCGACGAGGTCGCCGCCGACACGGCCATTCCCCAGGGCATTCGTGACATGGCGCGCCTGCGGGCAGCACTCTTGCTTGTCGATCATGGTTCCTTCGCCGACGTCTCCAGCCGTGTCGAAGCGCTCACGTCCGACACCAACACCCTGCGCCACACGGCGCGTGAGGCGCTCGGCCTTTCCGCCTGGAAGGAAGGCAAGGCCCAGGATGCGCTAAAGCTGTTCGACCAGATCGCCGCCGATGACGGCGCCCCGCGCAACACCCGCGAGCGCGCAACGTTGATGTCCGAGCTGATCCGCGGGTCGGGCAGTGCGTCGTGACCTTCAAAGTCGCCATCATCGGCAGACCTAACGTCGGCAAATCGACTCTTTTCAATCGGCTGGTGGGAAGGAAGCTGGCGCTTGTCGACGACACGCCGGGCGTCACCCGCGACCGCCGCGTCCATGCTGCCAAGCTCTACGACCTGCATTTCGATGTCATCGACACCGCCGGCTTCGAGGATGCAGGCGCCTCGACCTTGCCGGGCCGCATGCGCGCGCAGACCGAGATCGCCATCCGCGAGGCCGACCTGATCTTCTTCACCATCGACGCCAAATCCGGCCTGTTGCCTGACGACAGGACCTTCGCCGAGATCGTGCGCAAGTCCGGCAAGCCGGTGGTGCTGGTCGCCAACAAGGCCGAGGCTAAGGGCGCCCAGGGCGGCATGTTGGAGGCCTGGGAACTCGGCCTTGGCGAACCGATCCCGGTTTCGGCCGAGCATGGCCAGGGCATGCCCGATCTGCGCGATGCCGTGATCGGCGCGCTCGGCGAAGCGCGTGCTTTCGGCGAAGATGAAGACGGCGAAGACGAAGAAGTCGCTGCCGGCGAGGTTCTGATCGGCGAGGATATCGCCGATCCGGATGCCGAGCACAGCTATGACGATACCAAGCCGATGCGCATCGCCGTCGTTGGTCGTCCCAATGCCGGCAAGTCGACATTGATCAACGCGCTGATCGGCGAAGAACGGCTGCTCACCGGACCGGAAGCCGGCATCACCCGTGATTCCATCTCCGTCGACTGGGATTGGCATGGCCGCCGCCTGAAACTGTTCGACACGGCCGGCATGCGCCGCAAGGCCAGGATCCACGAGAAGCTGGAAGTGATGTCGGTGCAGGACGGCCTGCGCGCCATCCGCTTCGCCGAGATCGTCATCATCGTGCTCGACGCCACCATTCCCTTCGAGAAACAGGATCTGCAGATCGCCGACCTGATCATCCGCGAAGGTCGCGCGCCGGTGATCGCCTTCAACAAATGGGATCTGATCGACCATCCCCAGGAGCTTCTGGCCGAACTGCGCGAGAAGACGGAACGGCTCCTGCCGCAGGCGCGCGGCCTCCAGGCCGTACCCGTATCGGCCGAGACCGGCCGCGGTCTCGACAAGCTGATGGATGCCGTCATCAGGACGCACAAGGTGTGGAACAGCCGCGTCTCGACCGGCAAGCTTAACCGCTGGCTGGAAAGCATCCTGGCGCATCATCCGCCGCCTGCGGTCGCAGGACGCCGGTTGAAGATCAAATATGTCACCCAGGCCAAGACGCGGCCACCCGGCTTCGTCGTCCAGTGCTCACGGCCCGATGCGATGCCGCAGTCCTATGTCCGCTATCTCTCC
This sequence comes from Mesorhizobium sp. M0293, assembly GCF_040321735.1. Lineage (NCBI taxonomy): Bacteria > Pseudomonadati > Pseudomonadota > Alphaproteobacteria > Hyphomicrobiales > Phyllobacteriaceae > Mesorhizobium > Mesorhizobium sp. M0293. The sequence continues at coordinate 15,872 of NZ_JAMYSA010000023.1, read as the reverse complement.
AACAGCCTGCGCGAAGCCTTCGATATGCCCGGCGTGCCGATCCGCATTGCGTTGCGAACGTCGGACAACCCATTCGCTGGCAGGGCCAAGAAACGCAATTGAGCGTCGGCGCCCGTCTGGCGATCACGCCACGTTGCGCAAACCGTTGTCGTTGGCCCGCGCATTTTCGGGCAACGCCTGCCGCGCTGCATCCAGCAATATATCGGCAAGGCGGGCCACCACCGGCTCGGCGTCGGCATCCTTGCGATGCAGGAACAGCGCCATCTTGGGCAGCGCCGGCAATCCGGCTATCTCCGGCGTCATCGCGCTGACGCTGGCCGGCAGGCCGATGTCGGTGCGGATCGTCAGCCCCAGCCCCGCCGCAACCGCTGCCCAGATGCCGCCAAGGCTCGGGCTGGAAAAGGCCATCCGCCACGACAGGCCGGCGCGGTCGAGCGTTTCGGTTGCCACCGTGCGCAAAAGGCATGGCGCTTCGAGCGCCACAAGGGGCAGTGGCTCACTGTCGCGCAGGCTGGTCTCGATGCGCTTTGCCGGGCCGATCCAGCGCATCGGCACATCGGCGACGTGTTCGCTATAGGGCAGCGTCTCGCCGCTGTGCCAGGCGAGCGCGATGTCGAGACTGCCTGACAGGATCCGTTCAACAAGTTCGTGGCTGCGCGCGATCCTGGCTTCGATCTTGACCTTGGGGTGGGCGCGGGCGAAACGGCCGAGCACGTCGGGCAGCACCGCCTCGCCGAAATCCTCCTGCAGACCGAGCCTTACCCAGCCTTCTAGCTCGACGTCGTGGATGGCGGATGCCGCTTCGTCATTGAGCTCGATCAGCCGGCGCGCATAGCCGAGCATGGTCTCGCCCGCCTCGGTCAAGGCGAGGCCGCGCCCCGACTTGCGGAAGATCGGCGTCGCCGCCTGTTCTTCCAGTTTTTTCAATTGCGCGCTGACCGCCGACGTCGACCGGCCAAGCCGATCGGCCGCCTTGGCGAAGCTGCCCAGCTCCATGCCGGTGACAAAACTGCGGAGGACGTCGAGGTCGAATGTCACGCGTCGCATATTTTTAGTCCTGTTTTTCAGGATGGTAAGTTTAAAAGTTCCTGATTTTAAGGATGAAACTATGGCGCTAGAGACAGACCGTCAAGGCCACCACCGGCCCAGCACGGGAATGAAATCATGTACGCCATTGTCAATTGCACCGACCGGCAGCCGCAGGAACTCCTGGAAGATACCGGCTCCGCCAGGAGGGCATTCAAGCCCAGCCATCGCTGGAAGGTTCTGGGCATCGGCGTTGCCGCCAATGCCAGCTTCTCGGCCACTTTCGCCGGCATACCGGCAACGGCGGTCGTGCTTCGTCAGGGCTATCACCTAAGCAACGCCGAACTCGGTCTGGCACTCGGCCTTCTCGGGCTGGGGGTCGCGCTCAGCGAACTGCCTTGGGGCCTGCTCACCGATCGCTGGGGTGATCGACGCGTGCTTCTGATCGGCCTCGGCGCCACGGCGGCTTGGCTCCTGGTCATGGCTATGCTGGTTGTGCCGACAAGGACCGGTATTCCCGGCGTCACGCTACTCTGCGCGAGCCTGCTCATCACCGGACTGCTCGGCGGCAGCGTCAACGGTTCGAGCGGTCGCGCCATCATGGGCTGGTTTCGAGAAAACGAGCGCGGCTTTGCCATGAGCATCAGGCAGACGGCGGTGCCGCTTGGCGGCGGCCTTGGCGCGCTTGTCTTGCCCTCGCTTGCCCTGGCTTTCAGCTTTGCCGCGGTGTTCGGGGCCTTGGCGGCTGCATCTGCCCTCTCTGCCTTGTTTGCGTGGCGCTGGCTGCACGAGCCGCCGAAGGCGGGCGAGGGTCATCTTGCTGCGGCGGCTGTGGCCGGACCGGCGCCGCTGCGCAATCGCGACGTTTGGCGTATCGCGACCGCCATCGGCCTGCTCTGCTTTCCGCAAGTGGCCGTGCTCACCTTCGCCTCTGTGTTCCTGCATGACTTCGTCGGTCTGGGAACGGCAGCGATCAGTGCGAGTCTCGCCGCCGTGCAGATCGGCGCCATGGTCATGCGCATCTGGAGTGGCCGCTTCACCGACCGCCACGGCAACCGCCGCCAGTTCCTTCGCTTTTGCAGTGCGATCAGCGCGCTTGCCTTCGCCATGCTTTGGCTGCTGGTTCTGGCCAGTCCCGCCATACCAGGCGGCCAGTTCTTCTCGATGGCGGTCCTTCCCGCTGTGCTTATTGTCGCAGGCATCTCGGTCTCCGCCTGGCACGGCGTCGCCTATACCGAGCTTGCCACGCTTGCCGGTGCCGGCCATGTCGGAACCGCGCTCAGCCTTGCCAACAGCTTCGTTTTCATAGGCTTCTTCCTCGTGCCGGTGGTCATTCCGGGACTCTTGCATCTCTGGTCATGGTCCGGTGTCTGGCTGTCGGCCGCCATCTGCGCACTGGCCGCGTGGCCGGTCTTCCTGCGGCCGGCCTGACTTCGGCCGCAAAACCGCCCGACTTCGGAACCACGACCTCGGGCCGACCGGGAAAACCCGATCGAACCTGTTAACGTCCCATCAAGGTTAATGCATCATTTTGCTCTCCAGTGGGGTCAGTAGCGTTCCTGGAGAGAGTTCCGTGCATCGACGTGTGTTGAAGCGGCTTGCTGCCGCCGCCGGTGAGAGACGTGGCTTTCTGTCCCCGTTGGTCATCGGTCTCGGCATCTGGATCGGCTTTCCGACCGTCGCCGCCTACCAGGACATGACGAGCCTCGTTTCCGGTCTCGAAGCGTCGAATACTCGCTGGAATTCCTATGTCGAGAAATCCATTGCCGGCTCGACCCATGCGGCCGAAATGCCCTTTGTCGATTCCGATGTCACCGGCTCCATCTCCGGATCGGGTGTCCACTTGGCAGGTGTCGGCAGCGTGTCGTTTCGCGGCAAGGGCGGCAAGGTAAGCGCCACGCCCGATGAGGATCGCGTCGTGCGCGCCGAGAAGAAGGGCCGCATCGTTCAGATGTCTCCCGTGGCACCGCCGAAGAATTTCAATGCCGGCTCGATCTTCGAGCGCACCTCCTCCTTGCTCCGGCCCAGCATGGACAGCGACCTGAAGATGGCTTTCGCCATGCCGCAGATCAAAGGCAAGGAAATCCAGATCGCCGCGGCATTCCATGCGCGCGAGGACAAGAAGCCGGATCCCGGCGTGCCGGCAATGCTTGCCGCACTGGTCAACAACGACCATCCGGACGTGCTGGCGACCGCGTATGCGCAATCCGAGCCCGACTATGCCAAGGCGTCGCCTTTCGAAGCCCTGCTTCAGGACGAGCAGCCAAACGACGGCCGCTTCATTCCGCCGATGGCTAAGGGCGATCATTCGTGGATCCAGAACCCGCTGCCCGCCAGTGTCTTCTCCAAACCGGAACAGGCATGCCTGGCGAATGGCATCTATTTCGAGGCGAGGAGCGAATCCGTACGTGGTCAGGCCGCCGTCGCCCAGGTCATCCTCAATCGCGTCCGCAACCCGACCTATCCGAATTCGATCTGCGGCGTCGTCTATCAGAACGACAGCTGGTTCAACCGTTGCCAGTTCTCCTTCGCCTGCGACGGCAGGAAGAAGCGCATCGACAATCCCGTCGCCTACAAGACCGCCCAGGATATCGCCATGGCCGTCACCGCCGGCAAGATCTTCATCCCGGAAGTAGGATCGTCGACCCACTACTACGCCCAATATGTCCATCCCGGCTGGGCACGCACGATGCAGAAGATGACCAAGATCGGCCTGCATATCTTCTATCGTACCTATGGCGGCGGCTGGAGCTGAGCGCGCTACAGCGGTTGATCTTTGGCGCGGCGCGCAGTCGATCGAAGAGCCATTGCCCGGGGGATTCGCGCAACGTATCCCCATCATCGCCGCGGGCACGATGTCGCACCTTTCTAATCCGTTGATTTTGCTGCCTAAAATACATGGCAATGAACTTCCGCCCGTGGCTTGACGGGCGCAAACCCTCTAACTATGTTGCCGGCGACTTTAGAAGCGGACGGACGGTGACGGTCTGGCCGGGCAGGGGGGTTGCGATGGCCGACAAGAATGGGCCAGGCGGAACCGGAGAAACCGGCCGCGGCAAGCAGCATGAACCCGACATCCGCGACGACGATCTTGAGCGCCGCCGGCGTGACCTTGAAGCATCGCTCGCGACAAGGCGGCCGGACCGGCTCGAGGGGAAAGACGACGCGAAAGCGGGCAGTGTGGCCGGTTATGGCCAGGCGCTCAAACTCTCCAGCGAGTTTATCGCCGGAGTGGTGGTGGGTGCCGGCATCGGCTGGATCATCGACCGTCTGGCGGGGACATCGCCATGGGGTCTGATCGTGTTTCTGCTGCTTGGTTTTGGCGCCGGCGTGCTCAATGTGATGCGTTCCGCGGGCGTTGTGGCAGAGTTCGGACAGGGCGACAAATCGCGCCGTGACCAAGACGACAAGAAATGACCGTGCTTCGTGTGCGGTAATGGTAACGAGGCCGTACGCGGCATTGACGGGGTTTGAACGTGGCAGCTGACAAGGTCGATCCGATCCACCAGTTCCATATCAACAAGCTGATTCCGATCGACATCGGCGGCTATGATCTGTCTTTCACCAATTCGGCGCTGTTCATGGTCGCAACCGTGGTCGTCGCGGCGGCGTTTCTGTTTCTCACGACGTCGAGCCGCAGCCTGGTTCCCGGCCGGCTTCAGTCGGTCTCCGAAATGGCCTATGAGTTCGTCGGCAACATGTTGCGCGACGCCGCCGGCACGCAGGGCATGAAGTTCTTCCCCCTTGTGTTCTCGCTGTTCATGTTCGTGCTGGTCGCCAACCTGCTCGGCCTGTTCCCGTATTTCTTCACCGTCACCAGCCACATCATCGTCACCTTCGGCCTTGCCGTGCTGGTGATCGCAACCGTGGTTGTCTATGGCTTCATGAAGCATGGTTTCGGTTTCCTGAAGCTGTTCGTGCCGCATGGCGTGCCGGTGTTCCTGCTGCCGCTGGTGGTGCTGATCGAGGTGATCTCTTTCGTGTCGCGCCCGGTCAGCCTCTCGGTTCGTCTGTTCGCCAACATGCTCGCCGGCCATATCACGCTGAAGGTGTTCTCCGGGTTCGTCGTCAGCCTGAGCGCGCTCGGCGCGGTTGGCGTCGCCGGCTCGATCCTGCCGCTGGCAATGGCGGTGGCGCTGACGGCACTGGAACTGCTGGTCGCCTTCCTGCAGGCCTACGTGTTTGCCGTGTTGACCTGCATGTATCTCAACGACGCCCTGCACCCCGGGCACTGAGCAAAAGTTTCCGGCCCAAGAGTTTCCAGCATTGGCGCCGGATGAAATCGCAACGGAATTTTTAGATCCAAAGGAGTTGAACAAATGGACGCAGAAGCAGCAAAGTACATCGGCGCCGGCATCGCTTGCCTGGGCATGGGTGGCGCGGGCATTGGCCTCGGCAACATCTTCGGCAGCTACCTGGCGGGCGCTCTGCGCAACCCGTCGGCTGCTGATGGCCAGTTCGGCCGTCTGATCTTCGGCTTCGCCGTGACCGAAGCTCTGGGCATCTTCTCGCTTCTCATCGCGCTTCTGGCCCTGTTCGGCTGAGCCTCACCTTGGCTAAGCCGTGAGAAGATTGGACAGGCCGGTCGCGCAAGCGGCGGGTCTGAATTTCGGGGATAGTCCATGTTCGTGACATCTGCCTTCGCGCAAGAGTCCGCGCCATCAGCCGATACCAGCCACGCTGCGACGGAAGGCGACACGCATTCCGGCACCAGCGTGCCTGCCGAAGCGCATGGTACGTTTCCGCCATTCGATCCGGCGACGTTCCCGTCGCAGCTTCTGTGGCTGGCAATCACCTTCGGGCTGTTCTACCTCTTCCTGAAGCGGATTGTGATGCCGCGCGTCGGGGGCATCATCGATGTCCGCAACGATCGCATCACGCAGGATCTCGATCAGGCAGCCAAGTTGAAGGGCGAGGCCGACGCCGCCGTTGCTGCCTACGAGCAGGAACTGGCGGAAGCCAAGACCAAGGCCAACGCGATCGGCCAGCAGGCCAACGATGCGGCCAAGGTCGAGGCCGAGACCGCACGCAAGAAGGTCGAGGCCGCGCTCGACGCGAAGCTTGGCGAGGCCGAAGCCCGCATTTCTTCCATCAAGGCCAATGCCATGAAGGAAGTCGGCAGCATCGCCGAGGACACCGCTTCGGCGATCGTCGAGGCCCTGGTCGGCGGCAAGGCCAGCAAGGCCGAGATCGCGGCCGCGGTCAAATCCGTGGCCCGGTGAGGAGCGCATCATGGATTACACATCTCTCGCGACGCTCTGGGCTACGATAGCCCTCATCATCTTCCTGGGCGTTGCCGTCTACATCAAGGTGCCTGGCATGATCGCCAAGGCGCTCGACGCCCGCGCCGACAGGATCAGCAATGAGCTGGACGAAGCGCGCCGGCTGCGCGAGGAGGCCCAGCAGCTGCTTGGCCAGTACCAGCGCAAGCGCAAGGAAGCCGAGCAGGAGGCCGCGGCCATCGTCGCTGCCGCCAAGCGCGAAGCCGACATGCTTGCAGCCGAGGCGCACAAGAAGACCGAGGACTATGTCGTCAGGCGCACCGCGCTTGCCGAACAGAAGATCGGCCAGGCCGAACGTGACGCCATCAGCGAAGTCCGCGCCAGCGCCGTCGATATCGCCGTCGAGGCAGCACGCACGCTGCTCGCCGGCAAGATCGACGCCAAGGCGGGTGCCGATCTGTTCAAGGCTTCGCTTGCGGACGTGAAGTCGAAACTGAACTAGGCCTTCGCAGTCCCCATACGATCAAAGCCGCCCGGGCAACCTGGCGGCTTTTTTGCTGTGGAAAACCAGATTGGCGAAGGCGGTCGAGCGCGTAATCTCCCTCCTTGAGGGGGAGACGGCCGGCAGGCCAGAGGGGGTCGCCGCGCGTGAAGCGCTGACCTCATCTTTGCTGAAGAATGGCGTCGTGCCCAGTCGAGCCGACCCCCTCTGTCGCCTTCGGCGACATCTCCCCCTCGAGGGGGGAGATCAGCTGCCGCTCGGCTCAATCGAGCGCGACGAGGCTCTCTTCCTCAATCACTTCCACCCCGCCCAATCTGAACGGCGCAAACGACACGCGGTGCAGCCGTGCCACGGGACCATGGGCCTCGATCGCCGTGCGATGGCGGACCGTGGCGTAACCCATGTGGGACTCGAAGCCATAGCGGTCGTGATGGTTGCCGCAGCCGCACATCATGCGGTCGCGCATCACCTTGGCGACGATCGAGGCGGCGGCGATCGATTGCGAACGCTGGTCGCCCTTGATCAGCGCGCGCCCCGCGCAGGGCAGGCCCGGCGGCACGTCGCGCCCGTCGGCGAGGGCAAGCTTCGGTTGAACCGACAGGCCGATCAGGGCGCGGCGCATCGCCTCCAGGCTTGCCTTTAGGATGTTGCTGCCATCGATGCCCTCGGCGCTGATCGAGGCCATTGAGACCGCTTGCGCGGAGCCGAGAATGCTCAGGAACAGGGCCTCACGCTGCAAATGGGTGAGGCGCTTGGAATCGTCCAGTCCGTCCGGAATGTTGGCGGGGTCGAGTACCACCGCCGCGGCGACCACTGGCCCCGCCAAGGGACCACGGCCGGCCTCGTCCATGCCCGCAACCGGCCACAGGCCGTCGGCTATCGCCTTCGTCTCGAAGGAGAAGTCGGGCTTCTCGATGATCTCAAAGAGAGGCGGAGAATCAGAACGCGCGCGAGCCATGTTGCGGCGAGGTTCGCATCGGTTCCGATTCTCCGCAAGTCCCTCCGGGTCGGTGGGGCGCCGGACCGGGAGGGCACCGTCTGCAGGCCGGGGCAGGCCGGACGGGATTCCTGTGCTGTGGCAGATCAAGCCGCCGCAGTGAATTGCATTCTCAAAGCAGCGTCAGCTGCAATTGGTCTTTGGCAGCAGCAACGAACTGGTCGGTCCGCAACGTGCGCCGTTCGGCATTGAGGCCGAGCCGCTTGGCTGTGATCTCGAAGCGCCGGCCGATCTGCCAGGCATAGGGACCGGCGCCCTTCATGCGCTTGCCCCATTCCGAATCGTAGTCCTTGCCGTCACGCATCGAGCGGATCAGCGACATCACGTGGCGATAGCGATCGGGGTAGTGGCGCAGCAGCCAGTCCTTGAAGATCGGGCTGACCTCCAGCGGCAGGCGCAGCACGACATAACCCGCCTCGCGCGCGCCGGCGGCGCGTGCTGAATCGAGGATGCGTTCCATCTCCGGATCGGTCAGCCCGGGGATGATCGGCGCCACCATGACCGACGCTGGAATGCCGGCATCAGAAAGCTGCCGGATCGCCTCCAGCCGCTTGGTCGGCGTCGAAGCCCGCGGCTCCATGGTGCGCGCCAGCATGCGATCGAGCGTCGTCACCGACAGAGCCACCTTGGCCAGCCCTCGCTCAGCCATGCGCGACAGGATATCGATGTCGCGCACCACCAAAGCGGATTTGGTGACGATGCCGACCGGATGACCGCGCGCCTCCAGCACTTCGAGGATCTCGCGCATGATCCGGTATTGTTTCTCGATCGGCTGGTAGGGGTCGGTGTTGGTGCCGATGGCGATGGTTCGCGGTTGGTATCCGTCCTTCGACAGCTCCTTGTCGAGCAAGCGCGCCGCATCTGGCTTGGCGAACAGCTTGGATTCGAAATCCAGACCCGGCGACAGGCCCATGAACGAGTGCGTCGGCCGGGCAAAGCAATAGACACAGCCGTGCTCGCAACCGCGATAAGGGTTGATCGAACGATCGAAGGAGATATCGGGCGATTCGTTACGGGTGATGATGGTGCGCGGCTTCTCGACCTGCACTTCGGTCTTGAAGGGCGGCAGTTCTTCCAGCGAATTCCAGCCATCGTCGAAAACATGCCGGCTGACCGGCTCGAACCGGCCGGACGGATTGATGCCCGCCGACCTGCCGCGGTTGCGGTCCGGCCGGACACGCACGCCACTCTGCTCGATCATCGCATTGGCCATCTCGGCCCGTCCGGCTCCGAAAGCTGCAATGTCGGCGCGCACGATCTGTTCCATCTTCGCCCGCTCCCAGGGACTGTCCGTGTTGTGTCGAATCGCTCTGTTCATGAAATTATTCCTATTTTGTTGAAGAGAACAAAGCAAGAACTTTTTAAGGTTCGCTGGATAACTGGCGCTATGCCGCGCTTTCCGCTATCGGCTAACGATGCTCAGTGTTCTCATCGAAACGTGCAATGACGAGGAAGGGCTTACCCGCACGCTCGCCTCGCTGATTGGCGGCGCGGTCGAGGGCGTGGTGCGTGACGTCATCGTCTGTGACACGGGCTCTACCGACCAGACGCATCGTGTGGCCGAGCATGCCGGCTGCCACTACGTGACGGGCGGCATCGCCACGGGGATCCGGCAAGCCAAGGGGGACTGGTTGCTGCTCCTGGAGCCGGGCGCACGATTGATGGAGGGCTGGATCGACGCGGTCGTCGACCATACGGCCAGGCAAACCATGGCGGCACGGTTTTCGCGGGCGCGCGGCAGCCGCACGCCGTTCCTGGCGCGCGTCTTTTCCGCAAACCGCGCCTTGGCCGACGGATTGCTGATCAGCAAGCGTCAGGCCTCGGCCTCGGCCAAGAGTGCCGGCAGCGCCGAGGCCATCGCCCGCGGCCTCGCGACAAAGCGGCTCGACGCCGAGATCTGGATGGCGCCGGCGAAGCAGCAACGCCGCTCCCCGAGGTGATTTTTTGCACCTGCTCTGTTCATTGTGCATTGCACAAAATCTGGCGCGAGGTTAGCTTCCGGCCCAAGCGGGTGAATTGGGTTTGGGTCATGCCGAGTGATGAACACTGATGCGGCATCGGTGTCGCCTCTCATAGCCGAGGACCCAATGAACCTTCCAACCCCCGACAAATCCGGCGCGGCCAGTCTCGAGGCCATTGCGCGCAACGGCAGCCTGCTGCGGCGTATCGCCGTGCGCATTCCGACCTATCTGACGGACCTGCGCGAAAACCCCGCCTGGCTGCCGATGTTCGTGCTGGCGCGCACCATGCCTGGACGCCGCATGCATTGGCTGGGCGCAAAGCGCGCCCGTCCGGTCGTGGATACGGGGGATACGATGTTTGCCGGCATCGAACGTGAAGCGGTGGTCGAAGCGCTGCGCTCCGACGGGCTGTTTTCGGGCTTGGTCCTGCCGCCGGAGATCCATGAAGAGATCGCTGACTTCGCCCAGCGTACGCCCTGCTTCGGCAATTTCGACCGCCGTCTCGAATTCATGCCGGATGAACATGCGGAAGCTGAGAAGCGCTTTGGCCGCTCGCTGCTCAGCGGGCACTTTTTCGAGCGCATCCTCGATTGCCAGGCGGCCCTCGCCATCCAGCGCGATCCGCTGCTTCTAAACATTGCCGCGCATTATCTCGGCGGTCAGGCAAAACTGATCACGACGCGGGTCTGGTGGAGCTTTCCGACGGGTGCGGCTTCGGACGCCGACAAGAACCTCGCCTCGCTCGGCAAGTATCATTTCGACCTCGACGATTGGCGCATGCTGAAATTCTTTTTCTATCTCAAGCCCGTCGATGCCGACACCGGCCCGCATGTCTACATCAAGGGCAGTCATAAGCGCCGCAGCCTCAAGCATCAACTCACCCTCCTGGTCGGCCATCCCGCGCAAGAGGTTCTGGATGTCTATGGTGAGCAGAGCCCGGTGACATTGACTGGAGAAGCAGGACTAGGCTTCGTAGAAGACCCCTTCGGCTTCCATATGGGCACCGTGCCGTCGCGCACGCCGCGGCTGATGATGGAAGTCGGCTTCGGCGTATCGCCGCCATCGCGCCGCCGCTTTCATGGCGAACCGGTCATCCGCTGAAAGGACCTACCCGAAGTTCATCTCGACAGGCATCCAGTGAGCGCGGCGCCTGGCTTGGCGCTGTGCCCGGCTTTCGGCATCGAAGTCGACACGGACCGGCGCCTGATTGAACCGCTCTCGGTCGTCCAGGGCGTTGATGATGACGATCGCTCTTGCATCGTCGTTCTCTCCGGCGATTGCGGCGACATAGACGCCGCAGTCCCGGCAGATCAAATAGTCGGCCGTCCTCAGCCCGAACTGATATTTTCGCAATCGCGCCTCATCCTTGACCGAGATGGTCAGTCTGCCGTCCGGATCGGCAATGGCGCGCGAACCATGTCTGACGCAGAACGAGCATTGGCAGGCGCGAACTTCGATTTGCGACGGGTCGAGTTCGGTTGAAAATGCAAGGCGTATGTTGCCGCAATGGCATCCGCCGGTATGCGTGGTCATGGTTCTGCCTTGTCGTGATGGCGATGATCGCCTTCAGGCAAGGTACTTTTCCGAGGTCCGGTTTGGAATGGTGTTTCGAAGGCGCCGGTGCTGTTCTGCCTGCAAAAGCGGCGTGGAACCGACGCTTTGCCTGGCTTTTACGAAGCCGATTTGCCGCGCCGCAGATGCTCATCCAGACGCGGCATGATCTCGACGAAGTTGCACGGCATGTGCCGGTAGTCGAGCTGCGCTTTCAGGATGCCGTCCCACGCGTCCTTGCAGGCGCCGGGTGAGCCCGGCAGCACGAAGACGAAGGTGGCGTTGACGACGCCGCCGGTCGCCCGGCTCTGGATCGTCGAGGTGCCGATCTTGTCGTAGGAGATGCGGTGGAACACTTCCGAAAAGCCGTCCATGCGCTTTTCGAAGATCGGCTCCAGCGCTTCCGGCGTCACGTCGCGCCCGGTGAAGCCGGTGCCGCCGGTGGTGATGACGACATCGATATCTTTGTCCCGCGACCACGCCAGAACCGTGTCGCGGATTTTTTCGCGGTCGTCGGTGACGATGTCGCGGGCAGCCAGGATATGACCGGCCTCGGTGATGCGGTCGGCCAGCGTCTGGCCGGATTTGTCGTCGGCGAGGCTGCGTGTGTCTGAAACGGTCAGCACCGCGATGCGTATGGGAATGAAGGAACGGCTCTCGTCAATTCTGGCCATCTGCTCCCTCCGATGGGATGCTGCGCGTTGCCGCGACGAACCAGTCGGGCTGGCGGCCGCGGATCTCGGCGGCGGCGCGCTTGGCGACATTGCCGGTTTCGAACAGGCCGAAGCAGGTGGCGCCCGACCCGGACATTCGGGAAAAACCCGATCCAGCCTTGTTCAGCCAGGAAAGCGCTCTGCCGATCGCAGGCTGCATCGCAAGGGCTGCCGGCTCGAGATCGTTGCGGGTGATCTCCAGCCAGTTGCGCAGGCTGTGGAAATCGATGCTGCGCGGCAGCGGCGGCAGTGCATCATTGTCGCGACGGGCAAGCGCAGCAAACACCTCGGCCGTCGAGACTGGCGTGCCCGGATTGACCAGCACCAGCCCTAGCGCCGAAAAATCGGGGACCATCGACAGCTCGTCACCGATGCCGCGCGCGACCAGCGGCTTGGCCGCCAGGCACATCGGCACGTCGGTGCCAAGCGAGAGGCCGATCCGCGCCAGCTCGGTGCCATCGATGTCCAGGGACCAGGTCTCCACCAGCCCGCGCAGCACGGCCGCCGCGTCGCTCGAGCCGCCGCCGACGCCGGAAGCAACCGGCAGGTTCTTTTCGAGCTTTATTGAAACGGGCGGGGTTCTCTTTTGGCCGACCGCCTGTCGCAGGGCATCGCGCGCCCTGAGCACCAGATTGCCGTCGTCGAGAGGAACCGCCGGCGCGTAGCGACCGGACACGGTAAAATCATCACTGTCGGCGAGCACGATTTCGACCCTGTCGCCAAAACGCGTGAACACCGCCAGGCTATCGATCAGATGATAGCCGTCTGGGCGCCTGCCGGTGACATGCAGCGCCAGATTGATCTTGGCGTGCGCATGCCAGGTACGCGACCCGATATCGGTGTCCACCGCGTCAGTCACATGTGAAATGATGCTCAGTCCTTGGCCAGCCGGTATTCGCCGGTCTTCGGATCCTTGACCAGCGTGCCCATCGCGCCATTGGCCGCCTGCTTTTCGGTGCGCCGCACCTTGGCGGTCACGCGTTCGGCTTCGCGGATGAAGGTGCGGTAGCCGAAATAGGCGGCGACGCCAACGACGGTGAAGAAAATGATCTGCGGCATGCCAAAACTCCTCCCACGCTGTGCCGGCGAAGGCGGCCGGTCGGGTCGGTTGATGCATGTCGCCCAAAATGGATCCGGCTTTGGGAAACCGACATGCATGAGACTTCAAACGCTCATGCTAGACGGTTTCGCCGATTTTTCAAAGCCCGAAGCGCGCCCACAATGCGCGCTCTTCCGCCGCATCAATCACGCCGCTGGCGGCCGCGGCTGCGATATCGGGCGCCGAAAAGCCCATTCTCGAGCCGAACAGGCCGAAGCGGCCGAGGAAACCCCGCGGTGCCGTGATCAGCCTGAGCTGGGTCTTCTCCCCGAAACGGGTTTTCAGCACCGTGCGCATGTCGCCGAGCGCATCGACCAGGCCAAGTTCGAGGCCTTTGATGCCGGTCCAGAACAGGCCGGTGAACAGGTCCGGATCGTCTTTCAGTTTCATGCCGCGCCGCTCCTTGACGAGATCGATGAACGTGCCGTGCACCTCAAGCTGCAACACCTTCAGCCGTTCGACGTCTTCCTTCTTCTCCGGCTTGAACGGATCGAGCACTGCCTTGTTCTGGCCGGCGGTGTGGACACGGCGCTCGACACCGATCTTCTTCATCAGTTCCGGGAAGCCGAACGAGGCCGACACCACGCCGATCGAACCGACGATCGAGGACGGATCGGCGAAAATCTCGTCGCCGGCGACCGCGATCATGTAGCCGCCCGATGCCGCGACGTCCTCGACGAAGACCAGCACCTTTTTGTTCTTTTCCGTTGCCAGGTCACGGATGCGCTTGAAGATCAGCCGCGACTGCACCGGCGAGCCGCCGGGCGAATTGATCGAAATGGCGACCGCCGGCGCGTCGTAGGAAAACGCCTTCTCGATGAGGCCGGCGGTGGAGGCCAGCGACAGGCTCGGCCGGAACGGGCCGCCTCCGGCCATGATGGTGCCGTGCAGCCGGATAACCGGAATGGTGACGACAGTGGAGCGCCAGGATTTCGGCAGCAGGCGGTTGATAAGGCGTTTCACGAGGGCGCGGTCTCCGGTCGATGGGTTGCAGGCATGTAGGAATTCTCCGGCCAACGGCAATGTGGGGGCCAGGAATAGCTCAATCTCCGAATAACGAGGCGAGGCCGTTGGTGATCATTTCGCTGCGCTCATCGGGGCCTTGGCCTGATTGCGCGTGCAGCATCAGGGGAGGGCGAATGGCAAGCTTTCCCCGTGCCCCGAGCGCTGCCCTGACGACGATGCGGATCGCCGCCGCGTCTGGGCGAGGGTGGACGCCAAGCATCTCGGCATCACCGAAGCGGCCTGCGATCGCATCGAGAATGGAGCCGAGCTGTTCGGGCCGCGCGATCACGGCAAGCCCGCCGCGCGGCCTGACCACCGCGGCGGCACTTCTGATCCAGCTCTCGAACAGCCCGTCCTCCATGACATGGGCTTCCTTTCGCAGGCGATCGGGCGTGGCGCGGTCCCGTGCGGCATTGAAAGGCGGGTTCATGATGACGAAGTCGAAGTCGTTGTCGGCGAGGCCGCTGACAGCCCGCGCCCGGCCCGACACCGTGACATCAGCGACCAGAACCGAGGCGCGATCGCTGAGATGCGCATTGCCGGGATGGGCAAGGGTTGCTGCGGCGAAGGCCGCCATTTCCGGCGCGCGTTCGACAAGCACGGCCTGGGCGCCCGGGCAGCGCGACAGTACCGCAAGGCCGGCAGCCCCGGCTCCGGCACCGAAATCGGCGAGACGCCCGCCAAAGGCGGATGGCACTGACGCCGCGAGCATCATCGCATCCATGCCGGCGCGATGGCCGCCTTGCTTGGGCTGCACGAGCCAGAACCGGCCGCGATGGAAAGCATCGACCGTATGGGCCGGCGTGTCCGGGACAAGGGTGGCCGGCGCGGCGGTCATTATTTCCCGCGAATCTCGTTGGCGATGCCGGCATCCGTCAGGATGCGCCGTGCCGCGTCGGCCTGGTCGGCGTCGACCATGACGCGCCGCGGCAGGATGCCGAGCGAGCCGTCGAGCACGCTCATGTTCTGGTCGGCGACGAAGCAGCCGATGCCGGCATCGCGCATCAGCGATTCGACAAAGGAGATGATGACAGCGTCGTTGGTGCGAATGAGCTCAATCATCGGGCGAAACTCTCAGTTTGCGGCGCTGATGTAAACGGGCAGGCGGATTTCCGTGCGTCGGTTGACATTCTGTCATCGTCGCCGCGCCAATTCGCCTCTTGCCGTGGCTGTGTCCGCCGCCCTAGAGTCCAGGCAAGGACCAAGGGTGCCGTCGCACGCGTTATACCAAGACGGGAGTGATTGTCGTGGGTGTCGTTCTCAACATCGAAAATGGGAAGCGGGAGCCCGCCTCCATCAAGGATCTGATCGATCTGACTGCGGCTGATATGGGGCGCGTCAACGAATTGATCCTGTCCAAGGCCGGCTCCGATGTCGAGATGATCCCGGAGGTCGCCAACCATCTGATCTCGTCCGGCGGCAAACGGCTGCGGCCGATGCTGACGCTCGCCGCCGCGCAGATGTTCGGCTATGCCGGCGAGGGCCACGTCAAGCTCGCGACCGCGGTCGAATTCATGCACACGGCGACGCTTCTCCACGACGATGTCGTCGACGAAAGCGGCATGCGTCGCGGCAAGAAGACCGCCCGCATGATCTGGGGCAACCAGGCGAGCGTGCTGGTCGGCGATTTCCTGCTCGGCCAGGCCTTCCGCATGATGGTCGATGTCGGATCGCTCGAAGCGCTCGCCCAGCCGGCGGGCGCCGGCGCCATCATCGCCGCGGGCGGGGGGGTGCCGCGTTGCGCCGCCCAGGACCGCGCATCCACCGCGGGCCAGCCATTGGCCGGCCACCACGGC
>NZ_JAMYSA010000022.1:0-72585 GCF_040321735.1 Mesorhizobium sp. M0293 | reverse complement strand
TAACCTCGGCAACGCGGCCAACCCGGCGGACCCATTGATTTCACCAACAGCCGACCCCCACGCGGTCGAGCTGCGCGCCACACCTCTCCCCCGATCGACGGGGTAGAGGAAGGGCGCGAACTTTCCACAGCCGGCGCCCTTCCTCTCCCTCCGGAGGGGGGAGAGGTGGCGTCGCGAAGCGGCGACGGAGTGGGGGAAGCCCGCCCCGCAACCCGCAGCCGCCGCAAAACGGGCACCACCCAGCGAGCCAGAAAACTCAGGCAAGGTGACAACCAGGCCGAAGCTCTGCTTTGGCTCGAGTTAAAAGCCCGCAAACTTGGTGGCTACAAGTTCACGCGACAGTTCTCTATCGGGCCATACTACGCAGACTTCGCTTGCCGCGAAAAATGGCTTGTCGTTGAAGTCGACGGACACCAGCACGCCGGCAGTTCATATGACCGCCGCCGCGACGATTTCATGCGGACCCAAGGCTACTCGATCCTGCGCCTTTGGAGCCATGACGTCCTGCAACATCGTACTTCCGTCTGTGAAACCATCCTTGCCGCGCTTGATGGCAAGCTAGCGGAAGACATCGCTGTCTCCGACCTCCGCTTTGTTTTCACGCCGCTCCCAATCGATTCATTCCCTTCAAAAACGGACCTATCTAGATGAAATCTCATGTAAAAGCGGTTGTCATCGGCGGCGGCGTCGTCGGCTGCTCGGTTCTCTACCATCTGGCCAAGGCCGGGTGGACCGACATCATGCTGATCGAGCGCTCGGAGCTTACCTCCGGCTCGTCCTGGCACGCGGCCGGTGGCTTCCATACGCTGAACGGTGACCCCAACGTCGCCAAGCTGCAGGCCTACACGGTGCAACTCTACAAGGAGATCGAGGAAATATCCGGCCAGTCCTGCTCGCTGCATCTGACCGGCGGCGTGATGTTGGCCGATACGCCCGAGCGCATGGATTTTCTGCGCCTTGCCCACGCCAAGGGCCGCTATCTCGGCATGGACACCGAACTGATCACCCCGTCCGAAGCCAAGGCGATGTTCCCGCTGATGGACGAGACCAATTTCGTCGGCGCCATGTGGGATCCGGTCGAAGGCCATCTCGATCCGTCCGGAACGACGATCGCCTATTCCAAGGCGGCCAAGAAACTCGGCGCCGAGATCGTGCTGCGCAACCGCGTCGTCGAACTGACGCAGGAGGTCGACGGCACCTGGAACGTCGTCACTGAACAGGGCACGGTGAAGGCCGAGCATGTCGTCAATTGCGGCGGCCTGTGGGCGCGCGAGATCGGCCGCATGGTCGGCGTCGAACTGCCGGTACTGGCCATGGAGCACATGTATCTCCTGACCGAGCCGATGCCGGAGGTCGAGGAGTTCAACAAATCGACCGGCCGCGAGATGATCGGCGTGCTCGACTTCAAGGGCGAGATCTACACCCGCCAGGAGCGCAACGGTATCCTGCTCGGCACGTATGAGAAGGCCTGCAAGCCGTGGTCGCCGGTCAACACCCCGTGGGATTTCGGCCACGAATTGCTGCCGCCCGACCTCGACCGCATCGCGCCGTCGCTGGAAATCGGCTTCAAGCATTTCCCCGGCATCGAGAAGGCGGGCATCAAGCAGATCATCAACGGCCCTTTCACCTTCGCGCTCGACGGCAACCCGCTGGTCGGTCCGGTGCAGGGCCTGACCAATTTCTGGTGCGCCTGCGCCGTCATGGCCGGCTTCAGCCAGGGCGGCGGCGTCGGCTTGGCGCTGTCGAACTGGATGGTACATGGCGATCCCGGGTTCGACGTCTGGGGCATGGATGTCACCCGCTTCGGCGAATGGGCCGGCCTGCGCTACACCAACGCCAAGGTGCGCGAAAACTATTCGCGCCGCTTCTCCATCCGCTTCCCCAACGAGGAACTGCCGGCAGCGCGCCCGGCGCAGACGACGCCGCTCTACGACACCATGCTGGCCAACAACGCCATCATGGGCGACAGCTGGGGTCTCGAAACGCCGCTGTGGTTCGCACCGAAAGGCAAGGAGCCCAGGGATATCGTCTCCTTCCATCGCTCCAACGATTTTGGGCCGATCGGCGAGGAAGTGCGCGCCACGCGTGAGCGCGTCGGCGTCACCGAGATCGCCAACTTCGCCAAATACGAAGTGTCGGGACCGGCGGCGGAGGATTTCCTCAACCGGCTGATGACCAACCGCATGCCGAAGACCGGCCGCATCGTGCTGACGCCGCTGCTCAATGCATTCGGCCAGCTGATCGGCGCCTGCCCCATCGCCAAGGCAGCAGGAGACCGCTTCATGATCTGGGGTTCGTCGGCCGCGCAGAAATACCACATGCGCTGGTTCGAGAAGCATCTGCCGAAGGATAGTTCGGTGCGTATCCACCGCTTCGACCAGACGCTCGTCGGTCTGTCGATCGCCGGACCGAAATCCCGCGACTTGCTGCAGAAACTCGTCGATGTCGACATCTCGACCACAGCCTTCCGCTTCATGGATTTCCGCGAGATGGCGGTCGGCGGCGCGCCTTGTCTCGTCAACCGCATCACCTACACCGGCGATCTTGGCTACGAGATCTGGATGGCGCCAGCCTATGAGCGCCTGGTCTACCAGGCGATCAAGGACGCCGGCGAGGAATTCGGCCTCGTGGATTTCGGTATGCGCGCTCTGCTCTCCATGCGCCTGGAAAAGAATTTTCCGACCTGGTTCCGCGAGTTGCGGCCGATCTACGGACCCTTTGAAGGGGCGATGGACCGCTTCATCAAGCTGGAGAAAAACGACTTCATCGGCCGCGAGGCAGCCGCCAAGGAACAGGCGGAAGGACCAAAACTGCGCCGCGTCTCCTTCATCGTCGATGCCGCCGATGCTGACGTCATGGGCGACGAGCCGATCTGGGCCAAAGTCAGCAAGGATTACGGCACGGTTGAAAAGCCGCATGGCTATGGCGCACCGCGTTTCGACAAGGGCGGCAAGGAAATACGCGGCTCCAAGGCTGCCGAAGGTGCGTCCGCCGTGCGCGGCATCGTCGACGGCGACTGGCGCGTGGTCGGCTGGGTCACCTCAGGCGGTTATGCCCACTATGTGCAGAAGTCGATGGCGCAGGGCTACGTGCCGGCGGCTCTTGCCGAGGACGAAAGCGCGGGCCTGTTCGAAATCGAAATCCTCGGACATCGGCGCCCGGCCCGCATCAACGTCGAAGCACCCTTCGATCCGAGTGGCGAAAAGATGCGGACCTGAGGTTCGACCATGGACAGCGCGGGGCCAAAGGGCAGCTTTGGCCGGCATCGCAAGATCATGCCGTTCGAGCCGGGCTCGATCGAGGCGCAGCGCGACGCCTCCCGGCAGAAGGCGGCGGCGCTCAACCAGCATGTGCTGGGCTATGGCGCGCAGGCGGAGGCTGAATGGGCCGCGGCGGGCATTGCCGCTCCCGATCTGCCTGCCATGCGCCAATACCGGCTGGAGCGTATCCGCGCCGAGTTGAGGCGCCGCGGCTATGCCGGCGCGCTGCTCTACGATCCCGTGAACATCCGCTACGCGACGGACTCCACCAACATGCAGTCGTGGGTGGCGCACAATCCGACGCGGCATTGCTTCGTTGCGACCGACGGACCGGTGGTGCTGTTCGACTATTTCTCCTGCGAACACCTCTCCGACCATTCCGGCATCGTCGACGAGGTTCGCCCCGCTGTGTCATGGATGTACCTCTATAGCGGCGAGCTTACGGAGCAAAAGGTCCGCCGCTGGGCCGCCGGCATCGCCGATCTGGTTAGGGAACATGGCGGCGCCAACAGCCGCATCGCAGTCGACCACATCAACCCTGAAGGCGTCGAGGAACTGGCGCGCCTTGGTGTT
Organism: Mesorhizobium sp. M0293; assembly: GCF_040321735.1. Taxonomy (NCBI): domain Bacteria; kingdom Pseudomonadati; phylum Pseudomonadota; class Alphaproteobacteria; order Hyphomicrobiales; family Phyllobacteriaceae; genus Mesorhizobium; species Mesorhizobium sp. M0293. Next base: position 68,752 of record NZ_JAMYSA010000022.1, on the reverse strand, counting down.
TCGATCGGCAATGGCGAGGCGGTGATGGAGAATGCGCGGCTGATCAAGTCGCCGGACGAAATCCTTGCCATGCGCCGCGCTATCGTCGCCTGCGAGGCGGCAATGGGCGAGATGGAACAGGCTCTGAAGCCAGGGATTTCCGAGAATGAGCTATGGGCCGAACTGCATCGCGGCAACATCGCCCGCGGCGGCGAATGGATCGAGACGCGGCTGCTGACGTCAGGCCCGCGCACCAATCCGTGGTTCCAGGAATGCTCGTCACGCAAGATTGTATCAGGCGATCTCGTCGCCTTCGACACCGACCTGATCGGTCCCTACGGCTTTTGCGCTGACCTGTCGCGCACATGGCTGTGCGGCGATGCAAAGCCGTCCGACGAGCAGCGCGAGCTGTTTCGCATCGCCGCCGGCCAGGTCGCGCGCAACATAGCGCTGATGCAGCCCGGCGTCTCGTTCCGCGACCTCGTCGAACGCTCGGCGGTGCCGCCGGGAGACTGCTTCCCGACGCGCTATGGCGTGCTCTATCACGGCGTCGGCCTGGCCGATGAATATCCGACCTTGCCGCATGCCAGCGACTGGACTGCCGATACGCCCGATGGCGTTCTGGAACCCGGAATGGTGGTGTGTGTGGAAAGCTATATCGGCAGGCTTGGCGGGCGCGAGGGCGTCAAGATCGAGGAACAGATCCTGATCACCGCGGCCGGCAACGAGCAGCTTTCAACCTACCCGCTGGATGCGAGGCTGCTCGGTTAGGCCGGCAATGACCTCGCGCATCGCGACGACGGTTTTTTCCGGTGTCGTTGCGGCGGTGATGAACGGCAGACCTTTGCGCCGTGCTGTCCAGCCGACGACCTTCACCGCTCGCGCCGCAGGCTCGAAGCGCTGCGCCAGCGCCCAGCTTTCGCAGTCGATCGCCGCGACATCCGCCTTGCCTTCGGCGACAGCGACAATCGAAGCGCGATGCCCACCGCTATGCAGGTTTTCCGAAAACAGATCGCTTTGCGAAAGCGGGTCCAAGTCGTCGAGGTCACGGGACAAGGCGATGATACCTGACATGGAATCGAGGCTGTTGAAGGTGAACCGCTTGCTCTGAATCAGATCGATCGGGATGACGGCCCGGCCGTCCGTGGGCGAAGGTACTGACATCCCGCCGTCCGCCGGCACGATGATGGCGCTCGAATAGAGTTCGCCCTTCCCGCCTTCATAAGCGTCGTAGCTGGGTTGGCCTATGAGTTGGACATGCTTCGAAAGGCCGAATTCCATCGGGCCCCAACATGTCTGCGCAAACAACAGCGCCGGGTGCAGCCAAAGGCTGGGAAAATCCAGTTCATCCGGCGGCAATGTCGCCGGGTCCGGCGCGATCAGCTCTCCTTGGGCATTATAATGAATGCCGCCCGGTACCGGCGGCAGGTCACCATTGCGACGCACGATGGATTGCGGCGCATCGATGCCCTTTTGCCGAAAGGCCTCGCGCAATCGTGCCCATTGCGCATCGACCTCGCCGCGCACTTCGGGCCAGTCGTACATCGGCAACGCCGCAACCAATTCACTCATGCCCGACACTCAATCACCACGTCTGGAAAAAGGATCGCAAAAACGCGGCGTCCAATCAGAATTGGCCGACACGCCCGGATATACGCCGGAATTATTCCTTGGGCGGCTCGGCGGGAACCGGCGCGCTGCCAAGCCCGCTGATGCTGCGCGCCCTGATGCGCGGTTTGAAGGCTCTGCCCGGCTCTGGCGCGCGCCGCAGCACCGGGTGCACAATCGGCTCTTTCGCCTTGAACGCATAGGCTTTGATCAGTGCGAAATAGTTCGGATAGGCATAGCCATTGTTCATCCGCAGCCATTCCTCACGACGGTCACGAAACAGCTTGGGCAGCTTGTACCAGGCCACGGTCGGGGTCTTGTGGTGGACGAAGTGCAGATTGTTGTTGAGGAACAGGAAAGACAGCGGTGAACGCTCGACGATCACCGTGCGGCCTTCCGGATGTTCCGACCATTGATGCTCGGCGAAAGTGCGGATCGAAATCAGCGACTGGCCGAGCCAGACCGGCACCAGGATGTAGAGCCACAGCGGGATGCCGAAGCCGAACTGGACGATCGGCACCACGATGGCAAGGCCGATCGCATGCATCAGCCACGCCTTGCGGATCGCCTTGTCACCGGCGATCATCTGCTTGGCATCGTCGATGAAGAAGCCGATGCAGGACAGCCAAGGGCCGAGCACGAACCGGCCGGCCATGGTGTTGTTGATCTTGAGCACGAATTTCATCGTCGGCGGCAGTTCGTCATGCTGCCACAGCGCCTGGTAATAGCTTTCCGGATCGTCCAGCGGATCGGTCAACCGCTCGTCGGCGTGGTGGCGCAGATGGATGGTCTTGAAGCGGCGGAACGGCCAGACCAGACCGATCGGCAGAAAGACGAAGGCTTCGTTGACCCGCGCGTTGCGCGTCGGATGTCCGTGCAGCACTTCGTGCATGATCGAGGATTGCAGTGCGGCGGTGAAGGCGAGGACGGCGAGCGCGAGGATGGGGTAGGATGGCCAGAGCAGGAAACCGGTGGCGAGCCATGTTGCGTAACAGAAGAAGGCGAGTACCACGGTCGGCCACTCGATGGCCGGTACGCTGCGTCGCCTGATGCCCTTGCCCGTCATGCTATCGACCACTGTCCCTCAGTCGCCGGAACCCCAATTGGTTCCTGACAGCATTGTGTCAGGAGAAATGATTCCACTCAACGAGACAAAGTGCACAAACTGTTGCGATTGCGCATTTTTGACCGCACATGTTATACATTGTAAACAGACTTAGGGATTTATTTACGCCTGAGGAGCGCGTGAAGACGCTTCGGCGCAAATTTTTCCTCAATCGGACCGGAGCACCGAGATGGACAAGCGCGACCTGTCGACCATCTTCCGCGAACGCCTGAAAATGCTCTTGACACGCTCCGACCTCAACCAGTCGGCCTTCGCGACGGCGGTCGGCATCGACCGCTCGGCGCTGTCGCAGCTGTTGTCGGGCGCCTCGACCCGCCTGCCTCGCGCCGAAACGCTGCTCAACATCGCCGCCGAATTCAAGGTGTCGCTCGACTGGCTTCTCGGCCTCAGCCAGGATGAGGGCCTCACCGGCGAAATCCGCGAGAGCCTGGAGATCGAGGAGGCGCCCGACGGCTTCGACCGCACGCTGCTGGCCAAATGGCATGCCGAGGCCGCGGGCACCAAGATCCGCTACGTGCCGGCCGGCATTCCCGACCTTCTGCGCACCGAGGCGCTGGTCGACTACGAGGCGGGCATCGCCAACAAGAACCGCCTGGCGCAGGCCGGCGAAACGCAATACCGCATCGATTACAACAGGCGGCCGGAAACCGACATGGAAGTCTGCATGCCGCGCCACACGCTGGAGATATTTGCACGCGGGCTGGGTGTCTGGGATCGTTTCCCGGAAGCCGACCGCCGCGCCCAGCTACTGCACATGGCAACGCTGCTCGACGACCTCTATCCGACCTTCCGGCTGTTTCTCTATGACGGGCGGATGCGCTACTCGATCCCCTACACCATCTTCGGGCCCTATCGCGCCGCCATTTATGTCGGCGACATGTATCTGGTGCTCAACGCCACCCAGCCGATCCAGACGCTGATCCAGCACTTCGACAATCTGATCCGCGCCGCCGACATCAATGCACACGAGGCGGCAGGCTTCGCCCACAAACTGGCCAGCATGTCGTTTCCATCGAGCACTGTCTGAGCTCTGGCAATCATGGTCATTCGACAGCGCACTCTACAGACGCGTCGGCTTTCCCAACTATCGCGCTATATATCAAGGTCGTCTTGTTTCCTGAGCCTCATCACGACTAACCCTGATGCAAAGCTCAATACAGCGACCGATAGGGCTATCAAATAGGCTCGGTGCTCCCCTTCTAGGGTCTCCCATTTAGTAGGGTTGGCACGAACCTGATTTTTCCATAGAAGCTTTGCGATGCCGGCGAACCGAATTTGGCCGGACGTATCGTAGCTCCCCTTAAAATCACCAATAGCATCAATGTTGTCAGTGGAAGTGGTAGACTCGACCTCGCCGTTAACCTCGATGCTGGCGACACCCCCACCTACTAAAACTCCTTCAGCACGACCAGATGGCGCCTGGTTTAATTCATCAGATTTCAGACCCTTAATTGTAACCCAGCCATTCTCGCCATCCACCTTTATCGTATGCGTCGGATTCACATACGACTCGCCAGCATGTGGTTTGATTTTAACGAGAATCCCTAAAAGGCTCATGCTGCTCATATCAAATGAGCCGCGAGAGAAGATCGAGGAGGCCGAAAGCTGCTTGCATTTCAACAATTTTTCCCAGTTTTTGTCAGGTTTATCAGTCGTAAGATTTAATATAGTTTCGTCTCCATCAACTTTTAAATGGAGGATTGTAGAACGGGAAACAATCGAATCATTTTCAACAACAAACGGGACGACTAGTGCATAGTAAGAAATCTCACCCGAGCTTTTATAGGCAAGGGTCGATTTTTCGTCTATAAACTGCTCCATCTCAATAGTCTTATTTTGATCAACTTTATTCGTTGAAAAGAATGCATATTTCTGAGGGGAAAAATTGAAGGTACCTGATGAGGAATCTTGAGTTCCAAACACGTTGAGATCCCAAAGTCCGCTCTCGACCCAAAAATCGAGGCTACGAACGTTCGGAAGTTCATAAGCATTTTTTTCATATGTTGTTTTTGGCAGATCGGACCTATCGGTGCACCCGCCGAATAGGGTGATCTCGGCGTCAAACTTCGCGGGCGTGCCTAGTGCGCCCCACCGAACCGTCATCGGGCCGTCACCCTTTCGCCAATTAGCAAATCCATTTGTCGAAATTGCCGGGACGAACGAGAAGCGCGGCACAGAGGCAGTTGTCCCATCAGATTCCTCAGTTGGATTGCGATCCGTAGCGTCGGTAATTAGTGCACCGTGCGCTGGGTGGCTCAAGACCATCACAATACGCACCGGAAGTGGTCGATAGAAAAAATCCAAGATGTAGTATGCGGCAGTGGAGAGAAGGACGCCGAGGCCAATTGCCGCTGCGCCCGAGGCAACATTAGCGGCTCGGCCCGAAAAAATTTTGGCTATGTATTCGCAAATCACCAGTATCAACGCGGCAGTAAATCCCAAGGCAACGCCGCCCAACAAATTGGCTACGACATTCTGGAAAAACCGACCTATTGAAAATTGGCCTAATATGAGATCAGTGATAACGTCAATTACCGTCAAGATAGCAAAACTGAAGATCGCAATTGAGTCGACCGTCTTCTTAAAAGAATAGTTTCTGAAGGAAAATGCCACTATTGCCACAGCCGCACATATGAACGGCCAATACAAGACTCCCCCAAGCCAATCTGATAAACTTGGAAATGTGATCAAATCTGTCTGATAAGCTGATTCATAGATGGCCGCAGAGTCGCTATTGACCAGCGCCACGAGATACACCTGAAAATTTGGACCTGTTGCGAGTAGGAAACTGAACGCGATGATCATTGAGATGCGCATCCAGGCCGTTGCCGCGTTCGTAAAAAGGCGCGAATGCAAGAAATCCCAGAATCTCGACAATGAAAAATTCATTTCACGCAACCGTATAAAGCCTTGTTTTTCCAAGTCATCTCGTGTGACGGTCGTTGAGATCAGGTTGCGTGTCAACACAAACCAAAGGTTGTTATTGGCATTCCACTGAATTTGTTTGCTGGCGCATGAACAGCCCCTCCATGCCTTGATGCCGACACAACACTGCCCTTTGTCCCGACCGTGTCGATCTCTTCCAGAACTTCCTACCAGCCGCATGGCAGGTTGGTGGTCGAGGCCTCGATCAATCCTCGGGCGGCAATGTGACGTTGCACACTGAACAGGATCTGCTCTTGGTGGTCACCGCTTGCTCGGTTGACTATTATCCGACCAACGGCGGGATCTGCACCGAAATCCACGTCGAGGTCACCTCGACACCGTGAGGAAAAGGCCCCGACCTGGTTGGACCATCACGGCAAATCATTGACTGCACATAAAGACTTCTTTATATCCTTATTCGAATTCAAAATACGAAAGCCATTCCGATGACGATCACCAACCCGATCGATGCCTTGCTGGCTGAAAAGGGCGTGCTACTGGCCGACGGCGCCACCGGCACCAACCTGTTCGCCATGGGGCTCGAGGCCGGTGAGGCGCCCGAACTGCTGAACGAGACGGCGCCCGACACCATCACAAGCCTGCACCAGAATTTCGTCGATGCCGGCGCCGACATCATCCTGACCAATTCGTTCGGCGGCACCCGCCACCGGCTGAAGCTGCACCATGCGCAGGACCGCGCGCATGCGCTGAACAAGCGCGCCGCCGAGCTCGCGCGCACCGTCGCCGACAAGGCCGGCCGCAAGGTGATCGTCGCCGGCTCGGTCGGCCCAACCGGCGAATTGCTGGTGCCGCTTGGCGCCATGACCTATGACGAGGCGGTCGACGCCTTCGCCGAGCAGATCGAGGGCCTCAAGGCCGGTGGCGCCGAAGTCGCCTGGATCGAGACGATGTCGGCTCCCGACGAGATCCGCGCCGCCGCCGAGGCTGCCATCCGCGTTGGCCTGCCCTACACTTACACTGGCTCCTTCGACACCGCCGGCCGCACCATGATGGGCCTGCTGCCCAGGGATATCCACGGCGTCACCGATGGGTTGTCGCAGGCGCCGCTCGGCGTTGGTGCCAATTGTGGCGTCGGCGCGTCCGACATCCTGGCCTCGCTGCTCGACATGACCGAGGCGAAGCCGGAAGCGACGGTGATCGTCAAGGGCAATTGCGGCATCCCCGAATTCCGCGGTACCGAGATCCATTATTCTGGCACGCCCGAACTGATGGCCGATTATGTCAGGCTCGCCGTCGATGGCGGCGCCAAAATTATCGGCGGCTGCTGCGGCACCTCGTTCCAGCACCTGGCCGCCATGCGCAAGGCGCTCGACGCGCACACCAAGGCGGATCGTCCGACGGTTGCCGCGATCGTCGAGCGCATCGGTCCGATGCGCAACAAGGTGGCGACGGAAAACACCGCCGAGACCAGCGAAGCCCGCCGTGAGCGCCGCCGCAGCCGGGCCTGACCTTATCGGTTTTCGATTATTCGCTGTTGTCGGCGTAGCTCGACTGCGCCGACTTGAAATCGACCACATTGTCGCCGTGCATCGTCATCAGCGCACCGGATGAAACCGGATCAGTGATCTGCTCCAGCATGATGCGGAAGCGGTCGTTGGTCAGCGCCGACATGGCGGTGTGACGCGCCTGCGCGACATCGTCGCGGATACGCCTGGATTCGGATGATGGGGCAGATGAAGCCGCCGAGGCGTCGCGTGCCGGAGGTGTCGAGTTGGCGATAGTCCTGATCTGCAATTCCGGCTCCCTCAAGCACCGTAGACCTGTCCCGTGTAGCAAGGAGGGGGTTGCGATCCGGTACCGGAAATGCCGAGCAATTTAACGATCGCGCAGGTTAACGCCGCGCTTCGGATCTGTTGAGATTCAGGCCAGGCCGGTCTCACCTGAATAGATCCGAAAAAAGGCCGGCAAGGGAATGAACCCTCGCCGGCCTGCCTCACCCGCCCGTTGGTCGGTTTCTCCTATCAGAACGATCCCATCTGAAAGAAACCGGCCGTCATCACCACTACCGGTTACCGCCCAGCGCCGAGGCAAGGCGCACAAGCGAGAGGAACTCGGACCTGTACCCAAACGGGTCGGCTCCTCGAGCGGCAGTGGCAATCTCCATGATCTTGTCGTAACCGAACTTCGCGGTCGCATCCTCGTCGCGCAGCTTCTGGCCGAAGGCGGCAACCGCGACGGAGAAACGCTGGTCGGTGCTGGCTTGGTCGAAGGACGAAATCTCGTTGGCCGAGGTCACCGGCGTGGTGATCAGCTTCGAGACGTCTTCATTGGGCAGCTTGTAGCGTATCTTGACGAAGGCATATTCGTCCGCATTGGCGACGCCGCCATTGTCCACCGACGCCTGGCCATAGCGCAGCGGATCGATCTGCTCGCCACCGTTGCCTTTCGGCGTGATCTCGTAGATCGCGGTGACGGAATGGCCCGAACCGATATCGCCGGCATCGACGCGGTCATTGTTGAAATCCTCGCGGTTCAACGCCCGGGTCTCATAGCCGATCAGGCGGTATTCGGAGACCTTGTTCGGGTTGAACTCGACCTGGATCTTCACGTCCTTGGCGATGGTGAATAGCGTCGAGGAGGCGTCCTCGACCAGCACCTTTTCCGCCTCGGCTAGCGTGTCGATATAGGCGGCGGTGCCGTTGCCGTTCTGGGCGATGGTCTGCATCATCTGGTCGTTCAGATTGCCGCGGCCGAAACCGAACACCGACAGGAAGACACCGGTCTTGCGCTCGCTCTCGACCAGCCGCTTCAGATCATCGTCGTCGCTCTGGCCGACATTGAAGTCGCCGTCGGTGGCCAACATCACCCGGTTGACGCCGTCCTTGACGAAGGATTTTTGCGCCAACCTGTAGGCTTCCTTGATGCCCGCTTCGCCGGCCGTGCTACCGCCAGGCGTCAAATTGTCGATGGCACGGAGTATCCTGTCCTTTTCGGACGCCTTGGTCGGCTCCAGGACTGTGCCCGCGTCACCCGCATAGGTGACGATAGAGATGGTGTCGTCCGCCTTCAGCTTGCTGACCAGCAGCCGGAAAGCCGATTTGAGCAGCGGCAGCTTGTCCGGCTCGTCCATCGAGCCCGAGACATCGATCAGGAAGACCAGATTGGCCTTCGGCTGCTCGGTCGGCTTGACGTCAAACCCCTTGATGGCGACATGCATCAGCCTGGTGTGCGTGTTCCACGGCGTCGGCATCACGCTGACGGTCGAGTTGAACGGCGTCGACGCAGACTCCGGACCCTTCCAGTCATAGGGGAAGTAGTTGATCATCTCCTCGACACGCACCGTATCGGCCTGCGGCATGAAACCTTCCTTCAGCGAGCGCCGCACAAAGGAATAGGAAGCCGTGTCGACGTCGATCGAGAAAGTCGAGACCGGGTCTTCGAGCGCGGCATGCAGCGGATTGGTCTTGAAATCCTCGACGCGGTCGCGGTTTTCCTGTTGCGGCTGCATCTGGTCGGCCGGCAAGGTCGACGGCTGCGGCACCATCAGCTTGGATTCGGCCGGCATGCGGGCGGCCCGAGAGGTGCTGGGTGCGCTTACGGCGCCATCCAACGCGAATTCACCTGTCGGTGCCGGTGGCGCGGGTTCGGCCGGCACGCCGCCTCCCAGCGCGTCTTGTCGTGGAGCGCCACTTGAAATCGCTGATTCCTGCTGTGCCGTACCGCCGGCGGCAACGGTCGATTCGGATTTCGGCGGCGAGACCGGGGCTACAAGCGCATCGGTCGCATCGCGGCTTTCCACATCGGCGTCGGCCTTCTTGTCTTTCTCCAGCTCGGTGCGAACCGGCTTCGGCTCGGCGGTCGTCGGCTTCAGGGTCGCCGGCTTGTCGGCCAGCGTCTCGCTGATCTTTTCGTCGCCGCCGAATTTGGGCGGCTGCTCTCTCAGCATATGGAAAGTGGCGTATCCGGCGATCGGCAGGGCGACGAGCCCGGCAAGGGCCGGCGTGGCAATGAGTTTCTTTTGCATGATCTCGCTCCAGAGCTTTTGTGCTCGCTCTGTGAGACGAAGCCCGCCAACCGATCCTTGGGTGACAGCAGAGATATTTTCCTGATCGTATGCGCGCAGAGCGGCTTCGAAGGCACGGGCCTTCGCGCACTCGCCCGGCGCCGGCGCCGCGATATCGCGCAGTCTCTTGAGTTCGTTGTCGTCGACCATGGTCACACTTCCCCGGCCGTGCGCATCAGCGTCTTCAGCCGTTTCTTCGCTTCATGGATGTGCCAGGAAACCGTCGTCTCCGAGATCGCCATCGCCTCGGCGGCGGCTGCGTGGCTCAAGCCCTCGCCATAGACCAAAAGCACCGCGTCGCGTTGCTTGTCCGGCAGTTGCCGCACCGACGCCCACAGCGCCTCGGCCGGGTCTTCCGGTTCGACCGAAGCCTCGCCCGCGATCATGCTGTAGGCGCCAAAGGCTTCAGTCTTGACCGCTTCGCGGGTGGTCTTGCGCATCACGTCTCGCGCGGCGTTCATCGTCACGGAATAGAGCCATGTCGTGAAGGCGCCGCCGCCGCGATAATCGCGGATCGCCTTGCCCAACCGCACGCAGACTTCCTGGGCGATGTCTTCGGCGTCCGCCTTCTTACCGCACCAGCGATAGGCGGCGCGATAGACGAAGTCGTAGTGACGCTCCAGCAATTTGCTGAAGGCCCCCCTGTCTCCGCCCTTCGCCCGGCCAATCAGTTCGGCGTCGGAGGCTTCGCTTTCATCCAGCATCATCGCCATCATTTGCCTGTTGGACGAAGGCTAATGGCTAATCCTTGGGGCAATGGAAAGATTTTTTTGGAAACGGCCGGATCGTGATCATCGACGCTCCCGCTTGACACATCCATATCTCGGTGGTTATACGTCAAACCAATAGCCATTGGGTTATCGATCCCAAATGACCAACGCTCACGATGTCCTCTTCAGAACGCTCTCCGATCCGACGCGTCGGGCGATCTTCGAGCGCCTGTGCCGGGAAGGCGAGCAGACGGTCGGCGCTTTGACAGCTCAGTCGGGGGTCTCGCAGCCGGCGGTGTCGAAGCATCTCGGTCTTCTCAGGCAAGCCGGGCTGGTGCGGGACCGTCATGAAGGACGACAGACCCATTACAGCGCCCAGCTCGCAGCACTTTCCCCACTGACCGACTGGACGAACCAGATGAACGCGTTCTGGCAGAGCCGGTTCGACGATCTCGAAAATTTGCTCAAAAGAATGGACCAATGACCAGCACAGCGACCGAAACGCGCTCCGTCATCGTCGAACGTGAGATCCCCTATCCGCCGGAAAAGATCTGGCGCGCGCTCACCCAACCGCATCTGATCGAGGAGTGGCTGATGAAAAACAACTTCAAGCCAGCCGTGGACCATCGTTTCAATCTTAGCGCCGACTGGGGCGGCGTCGACTGCCAGGTCCAGACGGTCGAGCCCAACAAGACGCTGTCCTACACCTGGGACACCAAGGATCTCGAGAGCGTGGTCACCTGGACGCTCACCGCTACGAACACGGGAACCCATCTGCGCATGGAGCAGACGGGCTTCCGGCCGGATCAGCAGCCATATTTCCGCGGCGCCACGGTCGGCTGGCAAAAGTTCCTTACTGCCCTGGAAGGCGTCCTGGCGCGGCTGGATTGAAACCGCTGGCAAGCGGATCGATGGGTCCACTTCGGCTCGTTTTTGACGGGAGGCCTCATTGGACTGGAACAAGTGGATTCGGCAAATTCATCGCTGGCTGTCGATCATCTTTACGCTGACCGTCATCGCCAACTTCGCCACCATGGCATATGGGCAACCTCCCGCTTGGGTGGTCTATTCACCGCTCTTGCCACTCTTCCTGCTGCTGTTCAGCGGCCTTTACATGTTCGTGCTGCCCCATATCGCCAAGGGGCGCGGCGCGCAGCGTGCGGGCGGATAGGAGTGGGCAGAATGGCCAAGCTGGGACAATCGACCCGCGCCGCACCGGTCCTGCTGTCGGGCGGCAACCCGCAAATCGCCAAGGGTGATGGCGACGCCCCGGTGCGGGCGTATATCGCTGCTATGCCGGGCTGGAAGCGCGGCCTAGGCGAGCGCCTCGACGCGCTCATCGAGCGAAACGTGCCTGACGTGCGCAAGGCCGTGCGGTGGAACTCGCCATTCTACGGCATCGAGGGCCAGGGCTGGTTCGTGTCGTTCCATGTCTTCACCCATTACGTGAAGGTGACCTTCTTCAGCGGCATGTCGTTGCAGCCGATCCCACCCGGCGGCACGGCAAAGAGCAAGGATGTGCGCTGGATCGACATCCGCGAAGGCGACCAGTTCGACGAGGCGCGGATGGCGGACTGGGTGAAACAGGCCGCCGCCCTGCCCGGCTGGATCCCGCAGCGACCGAATACGACAGAGGAGAAAGAGCGATGAAGATCAAGCTGACCAGCGTGTATGTGGACAACCAGGAAAACGCTCTGCGCTTCTATACCGACGTGCTGGGCTTGACCAAGAAGACCGATTTCAGCAACGGACCCTATCGCTGGCTGACCGTTGCATCGGCGGAAGAGCCGGATGGAACCGAGCTGCACCTCGCGCTCAACGACAACCCGGCCGCCAAGGCCTATCAGGAAGCCATCTTCAAACAGGGCCAGCCTGCGGTTATGTTCTTCACCGACGACGTCAAGGGAGATTACGAGCGCATCAAGGCGAAGGGCGGCGAGTTCACCATGCCGCCGACCGAGGTCACCGGCTCGACCATCGCCCAGTTGAACGACGGCTGCGGCAACCTCGTTCAGATCACCCAGCTGGCGCGCTGGTAATGGGCGGCTAAAACACCGTCGAGGCACAGGAAGGCACCCAATGAACCCATCCGAACAGATCGACCAGCTGATCGCCGGCCTCAAGGACTGGCGCGGCGAGACGCTCGCCGGCATCCGCAAGACCATCCTTGCAGCCGACCCGGACATCGTCGAGGAATGGAAGTGGATGGGCAGCCCGGTCTGGTGCCTCGACGGAAACATCGTGGTCGGCAACGCCCACAAGGACAAGGTTAAGCTCACCTTTTCCCATGGCGCAAGCCTGCCGGACCCCGACAAGCTGTTCAACAACGGTTTTGGCGGCAAGGTGTGGCGGGCAATCGATATCCTTGAGGGCGACAAGCTCGATGAGGGCGCCCTGAAAGACCTTGTCCGGGCCGCCATCGACTACAACCAGGCCAAAAAGAAGCAGAAAGCGCCGGCGGGTGCTCGGGCGAAGGTACAGAAGTAATGGGTCCTAAGCCGCTTGGCCCGCCACCCAGCCCGACGACCACGCCCACTGGAAATTATAGCCGCCCAGCCAACCCGTGACATCGACGGCTTCGCCGATGAAGAACAGGCCCGGCACGGATTTTGCCTGCATGGTCTTCTGGTCGAGTCCGTTGGTGTCGACCCCGCCCAGTGTCACTTCGGCGGTGCGGTAGCCCTCTGAACCGGCCGGCTTGATGCGCCATTCATTGACCGCAGCGGCGACGGTCTTGATCTGGGCGTCGGAAAGATCGGCGAGGTTACCGTCGATCCCGGTTCGCTCGGCGATCGACTGCGCAAGCCGCTTCGGCAGATGGTTTGCCAGCACCGTCTGCACAGCCTGTCGTCCATTGCCGCGCTTGGCGGTGCGAATGAGGTCCGCCACATCGACTCCCGGCAGCATGGCGATACGGATTTCGTCGCCCTCGCGCCAATAGGACGATATCTGCAGGATGGACGGTCCGCTGACGCCGCGATGCGTGAACAGCATTGCTTCGGCGAACCGCGTCCTGCCGCAGGCGACTTCCACGTCGACGGCGTTGCCAGCCAGGGGCGCCAACCGCTCGAGCGTGTTTGCGTCGAAGGTCAGCGGCACCAGCGCCGGCCGCGTTTCGACAACGGCAAGGCCGAACCGTTCGGCGAGCTCATACCCGAAACCGGTCGCCCCCATCTTGGGGATCGACTTGCCGCCACAGGCTACAACAACGGACTGGCAAGTGACCGTGCCGGTGGAGAGGGTGAGCATAAACCCCTCGGCGGTTTTGCGGACATCCGCGACGCTGGTCGACAGGGCCAGTTCCACGCCCCTGCCCTGCATTTCCGAGACCAGCATGTCGATGATTTGGCGTGCGGAGCCGTCGCAGAACAATTGCCCCAGCGTCTTCTCGTGGTAGGCAATGCGGCGGCGTTGTACGAGCGCGATGAAATCGCGCTGCGTGTAGCGGCTGAGCGCCGAAATGCAGAAATGCGGATTGCCCGAGAGAAAATTCTTCGGGCTGGTGTGGATGTTGGTGAAATTGCACCGGCCGCCGCCTGAGATGCGGATTTTTTCGCCGGGCATTGCCGCATGGTCGAGGATCAGCACCGAACGGCCGCGCTTGGCCGTCTCCAAGGCGCACATCATTCCGGCGGCACCGGCGCCGATGATCACGACATCATAGGATTGCATCAGGCTATTCGTTCCCGCTCGCCCCGCTCATCGGGGGGCCACGCCATTTGTGCTGCCTGATACCGCGAACGGTCCAGACAGCCAACAGGCAAGAACCGCCGCGGAAGAGCAGAGCTAGTAGGCGCTGCCTGGGTACGGCGGCGGCAAGGTGAAAATCATCTGCCGCCGCCGCTCATTCTTCGTCCCATCGGTCGTGCGGTCGTAATCGCATGGCGCAGTGCGATCTGTGCGATCAATGGAATAGGCCACGTCGCTATGACGGTGCGCTCAGGCATCTTCTGACCTGGCCGTGAATCCCGGCACTAGACGAGCGTCTCCGCGAACAGCGTCGTCAATCGCTTCCAGTGGCGCTCGGCGCCCGCGGCATTGAAAACGCGATGATCGGGCACGCACCAGCCATGCGCCATGCCGGCATAGTTTTCCAGCACATGGTCGACTTCTGCCACCCTGAGCGCCTCGGCCAGCCGCGCCGACTGTTCCGGCGGAAAACTCCCATCGACACCGGATGTGCCGACATAGACCCGCGCCTTGATGGAGGCTGCCTTGCGATGCGGGCTGTCGGCGGCGTCGCTGGCCAGATTGCCGCCGTGGAAACTCGCGGCCGCTTTTATTCTGTCGGGATAAGTTGCGGCGGCATTCAATGCTCGACCGCCGCCCATGCAATAGCCGACTGTGCCGACCGGTCCGGTGACGCCCTCGGCAGCCAGTGCGTCGAGGAATGCAGCGCTGTCGCTGATGGTCATCTCCTGCGTCGTGCCGGTGACCAGTGCCGTCAGCGCCGCCTTGGTCTTTTCCTCGACGAAGGCGGTCTTGGCGTCAAACGGCCCGTAAGGCGCGTTGCGGTAGAACAGGTCCGGCAGCAGCACTGAATAACCTTCATTCGCCAGCCGCTCGGCCATGCTATCGAGCGCCGGCCGCGGACCGAAAGCGTCCTGATAGAGAATGACGCCGGCCTTGGCCGAAGATGCGTTTGCCGCACGGAACAGACCCGCCCTTGCCACGCCATCCCTGGTCCGGATCTGAAGGTCTTGTTTCGTCATCGCCCGCTCCGTTCCGTTGTCGCGCGATACATATCCCGCCAAGCCGATCCGGCAAGGCGTTCCCTGAGCCTGGCCGTCAACATTTCGTGCAGGATTGCGTGGCGAATTACAGATCCGCGAATGCCGCCATGTGAAACGCCTGGACCTCCTGTGGATAGCGATAGGCCGTGCCATAGGGACAGGCATTGCGGTCAAGACAGCCGCCGCTGCGGCACGGCTCGCCATTCACCCCTCGCACATGCGCCAGACAGGATTGATAGGCGAACCCTTGCGCCGAGTAGGCGTCGACCGGGCAGGATTTCAGGCAGGGTTTTTCGACACAGGTATCGCAAAGGTAGGGCGCTGCCTCAGCGGCCTGAACCGGAAGCGCGTCCTCAAACAGCAGCGCGCCGCGATAGGCGTGCCAGAGCCCGTATCGCGGATGCATGAGGATGCCGAGCGGCGACGGTCTCAGCCCCTCCGCCCGCATCGCCCATTGCTGGAACGGCAGATAAGGCTTGTCGGAAGGCGAAACGGCCCGCGCCCCGAATGTCTCCGCCACGGCACCGATCACTTCGCGCGACCAGGTGTCGAGCGGATTGGGGATTTTCTGCGGTTGCTTTTCGCGCCAACGCAGGAAATGCGACCAAGGCGCGGCACCCGCCTGCCCGACCAGCAAGACGGCCGCTGCAGCCGCGCCCGATGATCCCGTTGGCGGCGCTTCGCCTGATGCAAAATTGAAACCGCCACGAAGAACAAGGCCGTTGGCGAGAAGCGCCGCAGCAATACGGTCAACGCTGCCGGCGGCGGGCGCAATCATTCCTTCTTGACCGGATCGGAGAACGCGCTCCGCCAGACTTCCTTATGGATGATGTTGGCGACTTTAGCCCCGCCTGACTCGGGCTCCTTTCAAGTGAAGGCGTCGGGCATCGACCCCTTCTTCTTGGCGATGAAGTCCTTCAAGGCCTCGTCGATGCTCGGATCGAGGTGAGGCGCCTCGTAGCTTTCCAGCCAGCGGCGGGCGAGTTCGTTGGCACGCTGCGGCGCGGTCTTCTCGCCTTCGGCCAGCCACTGCTCGTAGGAATTGTTGTCGGCGATGTTGGAGCGGTAGAAAGCGGTCTGGAAATTCGCCTGGGTGTGGTCGCAGCCGAGATAGTGGCTGCCCGGCCCGACCTGGCGGATGGCATCCATCGCCTGGCCGTTTTCCGACAGGTCGACGCCCTCGGAAAACTTCTGCGTCATGCCGAGCTGGTCGATGTCCATCATGAACTTTTCGTAGCAGGAGGCGAGCCCGCCCTCGAGCCAGCCGGCCGAGTGCAGCACGAAGTTGGTGCCGGCCAGGATGGTCGAGTTCAGCGTGTTGGCGCTTTCATAGGCCGCCTGTGCATCCGGAACCTTGGACGCGCAGAGCGAGCCGCCGGTGCGGAACGGCAGGCCGAGACGGCGCGCCAGCTGTGCGGCGCCATAGGAAACCAGCGACGGCTCCGGCGTGCCGAAGGTCGGCGCGCCTGACTGCATCGAGATCGACGAGGCGAAGGTGCCGAAAAGCACCGGCGCGCCCGGCCGGATCAGCTGCGTGAACGAAGCACCAGCCAGCACTTCGGCCAGAACCTGCGTCAGCGTGCCGGCAACCGTCACCGGGCTCATCGCGCCGGCAAGGATGAACGGCGTGACGATGCAGGCCTGGTTATGGCGCGCATAGACCTTTAGCGCGCCGAGCATGGTCTCGTCGAACACCATCGGCGAGTTGGCGTTGATCAGGCTGGTCAGCACCGTGTTGTTCTCGACGAAATCGTCGCCGAACACGATCTTGGCCATGGCGACGGTGTCTTCAGCGCGCTCCGGCGCGGTCACCGAGCCCATGAACGGCTTGTCCGAATATTTGATGTGGCTGTAGATCATGTCGAGATGGCGCTTGTTGACCGGCACGTCTACCGGCTCGCACACCGTGCCGCCCGAATGGTGGATCGACGGCGCCATATAGGCGAGCTTCACGAAATTCCGGAAATCCTCGATCGTCGCATAGCGCCTGACACCATCGAGGTCGCGCACGAAGGGCGGTCCATAGACTGGCGCAAAAACCGTGGCATTGCCGCCGATCTGCACCGAGCGCTCGGAATTGCGGGCATGCTGGGTGTAGACAGGCGGGGCGGTCTTGAGCAGTGAACGGCAGAGCCCCTTCGGAAAGTGCACGCGCTCGCCCTTGACGTCGGCGCCGGCCTCTTTCCACAATTGCAGCGCTTCGGCGTCGTCGCGGAAGATGATGCCGATCTCCTCTAGCACCGTGTCGGTATTCTTCTCGATCAGCGCCAGGCCTTCCTCGTCCAGCACCTCATAAACGTTGATCTTGCGCTTGATGTAGGTGAGCTGCGTGCCGGGACCGCCGCCCGAACGTGCTGCCCGCCGGGCAGCAGCCCCGCCGCTGGCGCCGCGCCCACGTCGCGCGTTTGACGCTTCCTGATCGACTGCCGCGTGTTCGCTCATGGTGGTTCTTCCCTGAATCTGTTCTTGTCTGGAATCCATAGCGGCTGCCTCTCGCCGCTTCTTGCCAGATCGTAGCCATGCACCCTATTCGAAACGGCCCGCCAGCGCCAACACCTGTCGCAAAATCGACAAGAATTCCAAGAGATTTGCGGTCGCTTTCCTTTTGCGGGAAGTCGCAAATCAGCTATGGATACATGCCCTCAGCGGGTTAGGAATGACCGTGAATATTTTGTGCCTTGCGACGCAGTCGCGATGCCGGCAGGAGTTCGATACAAATGTCCGACGACGAGATCATCCTTTCCGAACTTTCCGACGACGAGTTGGTGCAGCAGATGCACGACGATCTCTATGACGGGCTGAAGGAAGAGATCGAGGAAGGCACGAACATCCTACTCGAGCGCGGCTGGGTGCCTTACAAGGTGCTGACCGAGGCGCTGGTCGAAGGCATGCGCATCGTCGGCGAGGATTTTCGCGACGGCATCCTGTTCGTTCCCGAAGTGCTGCTTTCCGCCAATGCGATGAAGGCCGGCATGTTCATCCTGCGTCCGCTGCTCGCCGCCACCGGCGCGCCGAAGCAGGGCAAGATGGTCATCGGTACGGTCAAGGGCGACATCCACGACATCGGCAAGAACCTTGTCGGCATGATGATGGAGGGCGCCGGCTTCGACGTCATCGACCTCGGCATCAACAATGCGGTCGAGAAATATCTCGATGCGATCGAGCAGCATCAGCCCGATATCATCGGCATGTCGGCACTGCTGACCACGACCATGCCCTATATGAAGGTCGTCATCGACACGATGAAGGAAAAGGGCATCCGCGACGACTATGTCGTGCTGGTCGGCGGCGCGCCGCTAAACGAGGAATTCGGCAAGGCCGTCGGCGCCGATGCCTATTGCCGCGACGCGGCGGTGGCGGTCGAGACCGCCAAGGATTACATGAAGCGCAAGCACAATGTGCGGGCTTCGGCCTGATTGGCCAATTAGGCATGGACAAAAGAAAAAGCCGCGCCTTGCAGCGCGGCTTTTTTGTTCCCAGATGATGAACGTGGCCGCGCGCGGATCAGGGCTTGGTGACGGTATCCTCGACTGCTTTGGCCGTTGATTTGACATCCCTGCCGACGCCACGGACGGTGTTCGCGCAAGCCGTAAGGGCCAAGGCGCAGGCCAGGATGGCAATCGGCGTGATGCGTAGCAGTTTCATGGACGATGTCTCCCTCAACAGATAAATTAGCGCCACAGCAACGAAGGCCGGCTCGACGGGTTCCATGGCCAAGACGCAAAAAACAAAACCGAATCAAGACGACAGGCTGCTCGTTATCGCCTGTGGGATGATTGCGCGCGAAGTTCTGGCCGTCAAGGAACAGCTTGGACTGGACCACCTCGACCTGACCTGCCTGCCGGCGGAATTCCATTTCTATCCCGACCGCATCGGCCCTGCCATGGACCAGGCGATCGAAAAGGCCAAGGCGGAAGGCTACACCAACATTTTCGTCGGCTATGCCGATTGCGGCACCGGCGGCCTCCTCGACCGCATCTGCGAGAAGCATGGCGTCGAGCGCATGGCCGGTCCGCACTGCTTCGCCTTCTATCAAGGCATGGAGGCCTACGCGAAGATTGCCGACGACGACATGATGTCGTTCTACATGACCGACTTCCTCTGCCGTCAGTTCGACGCCTTCTTCATGAAACCGCTCGGCCTCGACAAGCACCCCGAGCTGATCAAGGACTATTTCGGCAACTACGAAAAGCTGATCTACCTTGCCCAGACCAACGATCCGGAGCTCGACAAGGTCGCCGAAAAGGCCGCCAATATGCTCGGTCTCGTCTATGAGCGCCGCGCCACTGGCTATGGCGACCTGACGGCCGGAATGGCGCACGCCGCAGCGGTCACCGGCTAGGCAACGTCCTCTTCCGCCCGCAGCGCCGCAAGCACATCGGCAAAGCTCGTCTTGCAGACGAAACCCAGCCTGTCCCTCGCCCGCGACGCGTCGTAGACCCGGTCGATGGAGGAAAACATCGTCCAGCCTTTTCGCGCGTAGAGGGCCGGAAAATCCGGAAAGTAGCGCGCGACGACCGACGGGGCATCGGCAATCGGCGCCGAGCAATCATCGGGCCGGAACGGCGTTGGCGCCGATACGATGAAAATATCAAAGCCGAGCTGTGGCGCCTTTTCGAGCGCAAGGATGTGGGCATCGGCCGCGTCCTCGACCGTCAACCGGCGAAACAGCAGTTCATTAGCCTTGGTGTTGGCATCCGACTGCTCGATCGCATGCGCCATGTCATCGGCTTCAGGAAAGAAGCGGGCCGTGCGCAGCACGACCACCGGCAGCCTATGTTGGATATGGTAGAGGCGGCAGAGATGCTCGGCCGAAAGCTTGGTGACGCCATAGATGTTGCGTGGCTCGGGCGACATCGCCTCCGTCAGCCAGGCCGCCTTGCGCGCACCACCGCTGAACCCGTCGCGTATCGCCTGCGAAATCATCAGCGAGGTCGTCGAGGTGAAGACGAAGCGCTGCACGCTGGCCGCCACCGCCGCGTCGAGCAGGTTGAGCGTGCCTTGCACGTTGGTGGCGACGAAATCGCTGTTGGCGCGGCTCTCTATGTTGGGCTTGTGCAGCGCGCCGCTGTGGATGATCGTCTCGATCCGGTTGTCCCGAACTGTCCGCATGACAAGGTCGCGATCGGCGATTGAGCCGACGATGTGGGTCTCTGCCGATGGCACAGGATCGAGCCCGGTGACGTCGTGCCCAAGTGCGCGCAGACGCGGCGCCAAAGCGCTGCCCAACCAACCCGACGACCCCGTCAGCAAGATTCGCATTCGTCACACCATGATTTTTGACCGTGACGCTGTTAAGCACGGATGACAGGCGCCAGCGACCCGATAGATTATGCACCAGCCGGCGCTGCGCCAGACTTCAACCGGGAGGCCTCCTATGACACTTCGCCCGCTGTTCGCCCTTGTCGGCCTGCTCTGCTGCACTCTTCCCGCCCTTGGCGATGGCGAGGTGCAGAAACTCATCACCGCCGCAGACAAGGCGCGGCTCGACAAATATGGCGAGACCCGCAAGGTGGCGCTCGCCGAGGCGAAAGCGGGAGATCCGGCCGAGGTCAAGCAACTCGATACCTTGCTGGCAAAACCGCTGGTGGCCTTCTCCGACAAGGACCTGACCGGCAACTGGCAGTGCCGCACGATCAAGGCCGGCGGATCTTTGCCGCTCGTCATCTATGGCTGGTTCAAATGCAAGGTGACCGACGACGGTTCCGGCTGGCGGCTGGAAAAGATCAGCGGCTCACAGCGCACCAAGGGCCGTTTCTTCGACGATGGCGAGAAACGTGCGATCTATCTCGGCTCCTTCTATGTCAACAGCGATCCGGCAAAACCCTATGGCAGCGGCCCGCAAACCGACCAGGTCGGCTATGCCTTCCGCAACAGCGCCAAGGCATGGCGCATCGAATTCCCGGCGCCGTACTATGAATCGAAGCTCGACATCATCGAGTTCAAGCGCTGAGCGTGTATCGAAGAGCTGATCACCAAGGATTAACCCGGACGCCCTAGCATCCCGCCCATTGTCGAGAACGGGTTGCTTGGAGGGGGCAAGATCCATGGCAGCATCAGAATCCAGTACGCGGATCGTGGTCGTCACCGGAGGAGGCCAGCATGTCTGGGCTATCATCAACGCGATTGCCGACCGCGTCGGCCCTGTCAGCGTCGTCCTCGAAACGCCTGAATCCAAAAAGCAATTGCTTCGTGGTCGGGCTCGCCGTCAGGGTTGGATCTCCGCCGTGGGTCAACTTGGCACGATGGTGCTCAGCAGACTCGGCAAACGGCTTCTCGCCAGCCATGCCGCCCGGCTGATTGCCGAAGAAAAGCTGGAGGTCGAGCCGCGGCGAGGCCAGGAAATCATCCATGTTGCTTCCGCCAACGGGCCGGAGTGCCTCGAGGCGATCGAGAAGATCCAGCCTGGCGTTGTCCTGCTCAACGGCTGCAGGCTGTTGTCGAAAGACATGTTGGCCAGGATGCCTTGCCCGGTGCTCAACTATCACGCCGGCATCACGCCGAAATACCGCGGCATGAATGGCGGCTACTGGGCGCTGACATCAGGCGATCCGCAGAATTTCGGCACCACCGTGCATCTGGTCGATGCCGGCGTCGACACGGGCGGCGTGCTGAAACAGGTGCACGGTCAGCCGAAACGCGGCGACACCATCTCCAGCTATGCCCTTCGGCAGGCCGCGTTCTCGCGCGACATCTGCGTCGAGGCGGTCAGCGACGTGCTGGCCGGAAAACTCACCACCTTCGACCCGGGCCTGCCATCGCAGCAATGGTATCACCCGACGATCTGGTTCTACCTCTGGACCGGCCTGAGAACCGGCATCTGGTAACGCTTCCTTCGCCCGGATCCGCATGCCGCGCGCCGGCTTCTCCAACGCGTCCAATCTGCCGCCGGCACGCGCCGCAGACGAATAAACGCACCTTTCATTTTACGACATCCAAATGCGTCGCTTTTGAATGCGCGCGCGTCGTCCCATAACAAGCGGCCCAACTGCGCTTCCGGCAATGCTCCGATACTGCATCAGCCCGAAAATCGGAATCGATCTTCGGAAAGCACGATGCAGCAGATTGAGGTGGTAGAGCGTCCTTTGTGCGTCCAAGTGGACGCACAGCGCTCTACGGGAGTGAGAATTCATGGCCGATCTGATCGTCGTCTACTGGCGCGACATTCCTGCCCAGATCATGGTCAAGAAGGGTCGGCAGAACGCCAAGCGCGAACTGCCGCTGCGCTTCACCGAGGCGATCGACATGTGCGCCATGCGCACCGGCGCCGGCGGCACTGACGACTATCTGGCCGAATGGCGCAAGGCCGATCCCATTCCGGTCGGCGACGACCTCGAAGCCGAGGTCGAGAAGGCGTTCAACGACATCGACACCAAATACGACCGCGAGCGGCTGGTCGCTCTGGTCAAGGCGGGCGGCAAAGAAAATGTCTGACACCAACCCGGCGGTTACCCAGGCCACTCTGGTCAAGAAGGCAGCGCCGAAATCCGACTACAAGCCGGCCGACGTGTCGCCGCAGCGGCGCGTACAGCGTTCCTTCGCGGTTAGATTGTGGTCTGTGCGGCACTCGCGATTGCTCGAATGGTTCTATGCAAAATTCGCCGACATGTTCCTGCTCCTCCATCCCCTGTGGAAGGGCATCGGCTACGGCCGCGTCGAAGGGCCGATCAAATTCGTCGAGAAGCGCGTCAAGGGCTTCATGTTCGACTGTCGCATGTGCGGCCAGTGCATCTTGTCGTCGACCGGCATGTCGTGCCCGATGAACTGCCCCAAGCAATTGCGCAACGGCCCCTGCGGCGGCGTGCGCGCCAACGGCAATTGCGAGGTCGAGCCTGATATGCCCTGCGTCTGGGTCAAGGCCTGGGAAGGCTCGCAGAACATGGTGCATGGCGACAGGATCCTGACGGTGCAGAAGCCGGTCGACCAGTCGCTGCGCGAAACCTCGGCCTGGCTGCGGGTGACCGCGCAGGCCGCCGCCGCGCGTGAAGCAGCCGCCGCCGCCAAAAATGGGGCGGCAAAAACCGGGGCATCGGCATGATCGGCCGCCAGCGCGACGAGAACCCGGCCGGTATCCACCTGCCGCTCGAGCCCCTGCCCGGCCACACTTCGCGCGGCCGGCTGGAACGCGTGCTTCGGCGCGGCGAATTCGCGGTGACGACCGAGCTCAATCCGCCCGACAGCGCCGATCCGGAAGACGTCTATAACAGGGCAAAAATCTTCGACGGCTGGGTCGACGCCATCAACGCCGTCGACGCGTCCGGCGCCAACTGCCATATGTCGTCGGTCGGCATCTGCGCACTGCTCACCCGCATGGGCTACGCGCCGATCATGCAGATCGCCTGCCGCGACAAGAACCGCATCGCCATCCAGGGCGACGTACTGGGCGGTGCCGCGATGGGTGTCGCCAATATGCTGTGCCTCACCGGCGACGGCGTGCAGGCCGGCGACCAGCCCGGCGCCAAGCCAGTGTTCGACCTCGACTGCATGTCGCTGTTGGAAACCTGCCGTATCATGCGCGACAATGGCAAGTTCCTGTCCGGCCGCAAGCTGACGACGCCGCCGCAGCTTTTCCTCGGTGCTGCGATCAATCCGTTCGCGCCACCGATCGATTTCCGCCCGCATCGCCTGGGCAAGAAGATCGCCGCCGGCGCGCAATTCGTGCAGAGCCAATATTGCTTCGACGTGCCGATGTTCCGCACCTACATGCAGAAGGTGCGCGACTTCGGCTACACCGAAAAATGCTTCATCCTGGTTGGCGTCGGCCCACTCGCCTCGGCCAAGACGGCCAAGTGGATCCGCTCGAACGTGCCGGGCATCCATATTCCCGATCAGGTCATCAAGCGGCTGGAAGGCGCCCAGGACCAGAAGAAAGAAGGCAAGCAGCTCTGCATCGACATCATCAATGAGGTGAAGGAAATATCAGGCGTTTCTGGCGTCCATGTTATGGCCTATCGGCAGGAAGAATATGTCGCCGAGATCGTCGATGAATCGGGCGTGCTGAAGGGCCGCCAGCCATGGAAACGCGAGATCCGTCGCGACGACCAGCTTGTCGCCGACCGGCTCGACAGCATATTGCACGACGACATTACCGAAACGCAGGTGGACATGGTGAAGACCGCGCACTGAAGGCGCGGACGACCACCCATTCGCTTGAACGAAAACAGACAACGATATAAAGAAATCTTTATATCATGGCGGAGAGACTTCATGACCCGTACCATCGTCGCCTCGGCGACCCGAGAAATCATCATCGGCTTCGACCAGCCGTTCTGCGTGATTGGTGAACGCATCAATCCGACCGGTCGCAAGAAGCTGGCCGCCGAGATGATCGCGGGCAATTTCGAGACCGTCATCAGGGACGCGCTTGAGCAGGCAGCCTGTGGCGCCACCATGCTCGACGTCAATGCCGGCGTCACCTCGGTTAACCCGAACGAGACCGAACCCGGCCTTTTGGTGCAGACGCTGGAGATCGTGCAAGGACTGGTAGACCTGCCGTTGTCGATCGACTCGTCGGTCACCGCTGCGATCGAAGCCGCGCTGAAGGTCGCCAAGGGCCGTCCGCTGGTCAACTCCGTCACCGGCGAGGAAGAAAAGCTCGAAGCCATCCTGCCGCTGGTCAAGAAGTACAACGTGCCCGTCGTCGCCATCTCCAACGACGAGACCGGCATCTCGATGGATCCGGACGTGCGCTTCGCCGTCGCCAAGAAGATCGTCGAGCGCTGCGCCGATTTCGGCATCCCGGCGCATGACGTCGTCGTCGACCCGCTGGTCATGCCGATCGGCGCGCTGGGCGATGCCGGCCGCCAGGTGTTCGCGCTGCTGCGCCGCCTGCGTGAAGAGCTCAAGGTCAACACCACGTGCGGCCTGTCCAACATCTCCTTCGGCCTGCCGCATCGCCACGGCATCAACGCCGCCTTCATCCCGATGGTGATCGGCGCCGGCATGACATCAGCCATCATGAACCCGGTGCGTCCGCAGGAAATGGAAGCCGTGCGCGGCGCCAATGTGCTGAACGGCACCGACGAGAACTGCACCAACTGGATCAGGACCTACAAGGACTACAAGCCGGCCGAAGGCGGCCAGGCGGTTGCCGCCCCGACACAAGTCAACACGCCAGGCGAAGGCGCCAATAATGGTGGCCGTCGCCGTGGCGGTCGTGAAGCCCGTATGGGTCGAGGATAAGCGCGCAATCGTGAATTCACCTGCAAACATCACCGACCCGCTCGTGCTGTTCATGCCATCGGGCAAGCGCGGGCGGTTTCCTGTCGGCACGCCCGTGCTCGATGCCGCGCGCCAGCTCGGCGTCTATGTCGAAAGCGTCTGCGGCGGACGCGCCACCTGCGGGCGCTGCCAGATCGAAGTGCAGGAAGGCAATTTCGCCAAGCACAAGATCGTTTCCTCCAACGATCACATCACGCCCAAGGGTGCCAAGGAAGAGCGCTACGAGCGCGTCCGCGGCCTGCCCGAACGGCGCCGCCTCTCCTGCTCGGCGCAGATCCTCGGCGACCTCGTCATCGACGTACCGCAAGATACGGTCATCAACGCGCAGACCATCCGCAAGGATGCCGACACCAGGGTGATCGCCCGCGATTCAGCGATCCGCATGTGCTATGTCGAGATCGAAGAACCCGACATGCACAAGCCGCTTGGCGATCTCGACCGCCTGAAGATCGCGCTGATGCACGACTGGGGTCTGAAAAGCCTCGATTTCGATTTTTATCTGCTGCCGCAGGTGCAAGGCATCCTGCGCAAGGGCAACTGGACCGCCACCGCCGCCATCTACAAGGATGCCGACAGCGAGACCGCGCGCGTCGTGGCACTTTGGCCCGGCCTCAAGAACGAAGCCTATGGGCTCGCCTGCGATATCGGCTCGACCACCATCGCCATGCATCTGGTGTCGCTGCTGTCGGGTCGCGTCGCCGCCTCGTCCGGCACCTCAAACCCGCAGATCCGCTTCGGCGAGGATCTGATGAGCCGCGTCTCCTATGTGATGATGAACCCGGACGGACGCGAAGGCATGACGGTCGCCGTCCGTGAGGCGATCTCCGGTCTCGTCGACAAGGTCTGCGCCGAAGGCAATGTGCAGCGCAACGACATCCTGGATTCCGTCTTCGTCGGCAATCCGATCATGCACCATCTGTTCCTCGGCATAGATCCGACCGAGCTTGGCGGCGCCCCCTTCGCGCTCGCCGTCTCGGGTGCCGTGCACATCAAGGCATCCGACATCGGCCTGAAGCTCAACCAGGGCGCCAGGCTCTACATGCTGCCTTGCATCGCCGGCCATGTCGGTGCGGACGCGGCGGCGGTGACGCTGTCGGAAGGTCCGCATCGCCAGGACGAGATGATGCTGATCGTCGATGTCGGCACCAATGCCGAGATCGTGCTCGGCAACCGTGCGCGGGTCGTGGCTGCTTCTTCTCCGACCGGCCCGGCCTTCGAGGGCGCTGAAATCTCCGGCGGCCAGCGGGCCGCGCCCGGCGCCATCGAGCGCGTGCGCATCGATCCCGACACGCTGGAGCCAAAGTACCGCGTTATCGGCTCGGAGCTGTGGTCCGACGAGCGGGGCTTCCTCGAAAGCGTGCAGGCGACCGGCGTCACCGGCATCTGCGGCTCCGGCATCATCGAAGTGGTGGCCGAGATGTATCTCGCCGGCATCATCTCGGAAGACGGCGTCATCGACGGCGGACTTTCGGCCCGCTCGCCGCGCGTCACCGCCAACGGCCGCACCTTCTCCTACGTGCTGAAGGAAGGCTCCGCCGAATTGAAGGAAGATGGGCCGAAGATCACCATCACCCAGACCGACGTGCGCGCCATTCAGCTCGCCAAGGCGGCGCTTTATGCCGGCACCAAGCTGTTGATGGAAAAGCAGAACACCGACCATGTCGACCGCATCCATTTCGCCGGCGCCTTCGGCTCCTTCATCGATCCGAAATACGCCATGGTGCTGGGCCTGATCCCGGATTGCGACCTCGACAAGGTTTCCGCGGTCGGCAACGCTGCCGGCGCCGGCGCTCGCATGGCGCTGCTCAACCGCGGTTATCGCCGCGAGATCGAGGACACGGTCAGCAAGATCGAGAAGATCGAGACGGCGCTGGAACCGAAATTCCAGGAGCATTTCGTCTACGCCATGGCGCTGCCCAACAAGGTCGATCCGTTCCCGAAACTGTCGGCGGCGGTGAAACTGCCGCCGCGCAAGACGGTCAGCGAGGATGGCGTTGCCGGCGACGCCGCGCCTCGCCGGCGTTCGCGCGAAGGCCACGCGGCAAGGCGCGGCCGCGAATAAGCGGCCGCACCCAGGCCGCCGCTTCTCCAAACTCATTTGCATGCAAATGTTTCCGGATCGCCTGATCCGGAAACCGAAACGCTGTTTTCGCGAAATCCATCCGATACATGGCAGGTGCATTTACCGGGGCATCGAACGGCGGTCGAAGATAATCGTCGGCCGCTGCCGTTCTTCAAGGGAGATGAAAATGTCGATGTTCGGAAATCTCGGTCGCTTCGGTGTGACCATCAGGCAGACCCACGCCAGGAACAAGGCGATCCGCGCGCTGAACAGCCTGCCGGCGCATGTCCAGAAGGACATTGGTTGGCCGGCATCGCCGCCGAACGATCCGCAAGTCGCGCTTACCTCGCTGCTTCTGGGTACGTCGCGCTGATGACCTTCGCCGACAAATGCAAATTGCTCGGCAGACGCCGAGGATCTCGCATGTCCCCGGCGACCACCAGCAACCGGCTGCGTGCCGCACTTTTGCCGCGCCGCACTGCGGCGCGGATCACACCACCGTGTAGACACGGTGCAAATCTTGACATTTTCGGCCACGGCACGATCTTCGGAGATAGCGGGGGTTCTCTTAGTCGGCTTTAGCCGAAGTTCGTGTATTCGCATGCCAAGTTTGAAAAGCCACGTCGTGTCGTTTGTCCTTAGGCACAGCCGCAAGCAGGCGTTTGCCAGCCCGGAGAACCTGCAGCGCTGGATCGCTGCCGCGCGCAAGACCGAGAACCACCAGCCGCCTGCCTCACTGCACCAGCGTCTCGACATCGGGATGCATACGGTCGATGGCTTCCCCGTCTATGAAATCGCTCCGAGGACCGGTGAGCAGAAGCGGATTTTGTATCTGCACGGCGGCGCCTATGTCTTTGAAATCACGCCCTATCATTGGCATCTGATTGCCGACATGGCGGATCGGCTGGGCTACGGCATCACCGTGCCGATCTATCCCATCGCCCCCGAACACGACTTCCATGCCATGTTCGGCATGGTCGGCGACGTCTACCGCCAGATGCTCGACGAGACGGAGGCCGAAGACATCGTCTTCATGGGCGATTCCGCCGGCGGCAACATGGCCGTGGTGCTGACCATGATGGCGGCCGAGCAGGCTCTGCCGCTGCCGTCGCGACATGTGCTGATTTCACCCGGCCTCGATATGTCCCTTTCCAACCCCAAGCTGTTCGAGGCCGAACGCAACGATCCGTGGCTTGGCATTCCCGGCGGCCTGGAAGCGATCCGGATGTACAGCGCCGGCATCGACCGCAGCGACTGGCATATCAGCCCGGTCTATGGCGATCTGTCGGTGCTGCCGAAAACGCTGCTTCTGACCGGTTCGCACGACCTGCTCAGCCCCGACAATCTGATCTTCGCTGAGAAAGCGCGCGCCGCCGGCGTCGAAGTCGATGTCGTCTATGAGCAAGGCATGTTCCATGTCTGGCCGTTGATCGATATGCCGGAGGCACGCCGCGCCCGCCAGCACATCGTTGCGTTTCTCAATGAGAACCGCTCGCCGGTCAGGCAAGATGCGGAGACAAGGTTTGAGGCGCCCTCCGCCGAGGCGGCGCAATAGTGCTTTTCTCCTTGGATCCGGCGCTGCTGGCGGATCAGAACTTGCCGGTTTCCCGGAACACTTCGAAGGTCGCACGGATGTGGTCGGCGACGGCCTTGACCGGCGCACTGGCGTCCGGCGCCACCACTATCGCCAGATTGTAGGTGCCGATGTCGGGCATGCCGTCCTTCGGGCAGAGTTCGACCATGTCGTTGCCGAGGAATGATTTCGGCAGCGGCGCCACGGCGAGATCGGACATGATCGCGGCGCGCTGGCCGGCCGTGTGCGCGCTCATATAGGCGATGCGGTAGTTGCGGCCTTCGCGGCCAAGCGCATCGAGCGCTCCGGCCCGCCACGCGCAGCCCTCTTCCCACAACGACACCGGCAGCGGCTCGCGCAGATGCGCGCAGCCGCCCTTGGCGCCAGCCCAGACGATCGGCTCTGTCAGCAGCACCTCGGCGCCGAGCGCGCTGGTCTTGTAGGAATTGGTCAACAGCGTGATGTCGAGCGCCCGATCGTCCATGCGCCGGCGCAGATTGCTGCTCTGGTCGATGGTGACGTCGACGGCGATCGACGGATGCGACTGCGCGAAACGCTTCAGCACATGCGGCAGCACGCGCTCGCCATAGTCGTCCGGCGAACCAAGCCGCACCACCCCGACAATCTCGGGAATGATGAACTTCGACACCACCTCGCGGTTGATCGACAGCAGCCGGCGGGCATAGCCGAGCAGCATTTCGCCGTCCGTGGTCAGCGACACCGAGCGGGCGTCGCGCGCGAACACCGAGCGGCCGAGAATGTCCTCCAGCTTCTTGATCTGCATCGAGACGGCCGACGGCGTGCGGAAGACCGCATTGGCGGCAGTGGTGAAGCTGCCGGTCTCGGCAATCGCCACGAAAGTGCGCAAAACGTCGAGATCGAGCAGCGGCAGCGGATGATTGAGTGGGGCGTTCATGGGAACTGACCTTCAATTTTTCTGATACAAAGCATCATTCCATTTCGTTTGATTGAACATCAGATTGGGAGGATAGTCAACTCCATCGAAGCAGGTAGCTGCCACAAGCAGCCATGAAACGACCTCGACACAGACCTGCATTCGACACGAAATGAAGTTGAAACAGACCTGACATAACCAACGCGCTGTCTGGCATCCGCCAGCCACCAAAGGAGAATGAAATGTCTATCCTGTCGTCCCTCGGTCGGATCGCGACCGAATTCAGTGCGGCCCGCGCCCGCTACCAGACCGAACGCGCCATCCGCTCCCTGCCGATCGAACTGCAGAAGGATATCGGCTGGCCCGAAGCTTCCGACACCAAGACCAATGCACGCCATGGCGTCGGATCCTGGGCTGGAGCAAAGTAGATCGTGTGTACCATGTGCTGAAGGCCTGCCGCGCAGCCCGCCCGGCAGGCCTTCTCTATTTTATTTGCATTCAAATGAGTTTCGGAGCCATGTCGCCCGTGCATGACGCATATGAGAAAGCCGCATGGCAGCTCCTGTTTCCAATTAATTCGTTGTAAACAATCGTAAATTTCGGGCATCTTGCCCAATTTTGTCGCAATCGATGTCGTATTTCATATCAAGTGCTTCGCTTTTGCGATTTAGTTTCTGCTTACACAAGCCTATATCACCGCCAGCAAACGAGCTGCCCCACTCCATCAAGCGAAGGCGACCCGTCTGAGCAACAAATGGAGATGATTATGAAGCTTTTTGCACGCCTCTTCGCCCGCCGCGAAATGAACCTGACCACCGCTCTCGAGCGTCAGCGTCTCGCCAACACCATGCCCGGCCAGACTGGCGCCATGAATGCGGCGCGCCTCGGCTTCGTCGCCTGAAGATTTTTAGGGGCAGCGCATCCCTGCCGCTGCTTTGAAACTGTAACGCCGCCTCGCTCCAGTCAAGGCGGCGTTTTTGTTGCCTATGCGCACTTTGCCCATCTCTTGAACAGTTGGTGCTGTGTCCCGGGGCATTGCCGCACACCAATTGCCCATTTGCGACCCATGTCGCAAATTTAATCTTGTCCGGGCGGCGTAGCCGATTGACAGACATGGTTTTTCCTGATGTCGCTATGCTATTCGCGACATCCTGTTCGCGCCATGGCTGTGTGAGGTTCCCTTGAACGCCGTAAAGCATCCGATCAAGCGATCGTTTGTATTCTTCCTTGTCCCCGATTTCACCATGATCGCTTTTGCGACCGCGCTCGACCCGCTGCGCTCGGCCAATCGCATGCTCGGCTACGAGGCTTACCGCTGGCGCCTCGCCAGCATCGACGGCAAGCCGGTGCGCGCCTCGAACGGGGTCGAATGCGCAGTCAACACCTCGCTGGAGGATGAGCGCAAGAAGATGGCAGGTCCCGACCGGCCGAACATGGCAATCGTCTGCAGCGGCATCGATGTCGAGCGCTATCAGAACAAGTCGGCCTTCGCCTGGCTGCGCGAGGAGTACAATCGGGGCGTCGCCGTCGGCGGTCTGTGCACCGGCGCGCATATCCTCGCCGCCGCCGGCCTTTTGTCCAACAAGCGCTGTGCCATCCACTGGGAAAACCTGCCGGGCTTTTCCGAGGCGTTCCCGAAGGCCAATGTCTTCGCCGACCTGTTCGAGATCGACCAGAACATCTACACCTGCGCCGGCGGCACAGCGGCACTCGACATGATGCTGAAGCTGATCGGCGACGACTTTGACGAAAACCTCGTCAACCGCGTCTGCGAGCAGGTGCTGACCGACCGCGTGCGCAGCCCCACCGACCGCCAGCGCCTGCCGCTGCGCGCCCGCCTCGGCGTCCAGAACTCGAAAGTGCTGACCATCATCGAACTGATGGAAGGCAATCTTTCCGAGCCGCTGTCGCTGATCGAGATCGCCGACCATGTCGACCTGTCGCGCCGTCAGATCGAGCGGCTGTTCCGCACCGAGATGGGCCGCTCCCCTGCCCGCTACTATCTCGAAATCCGGCTCGACCGCGCCCGGCACCTGCTGATCCAGTCGTCGATGCCGGTGGTCGAGGTGGCGGTCGCCTGCGGCTTCGTCTCGGCCTCGCATTTCTCCAAATGCTACCGCGAACTCTACGCCCGCTCGCCGCAGCAGGAGCGCGTCGACCGCAAGCAGTTGCTGGCGGCCTGATCAGGTGTCACGTGAGTAAGAGAACGACCCGATCCGAAAAACTGGCCGACCGGCGCAGCTTTCGCCTCGACGCGAAGAAATGGGCTGCGTTCATGGCGGCTCTGGATGCCTCGACGCGTGACCTTTCACGCCTGAAACGCCTGTTGAGCGAGCCGAGCATCTTTTCCGATAGCGATCCAGTGTGAGCCAAGCTGTCTACACCTGCACCGTGCGCATCGCCTCGACCCGAATATCCTCCGTCAGCCGCGCCTTCAGCGCCGAGAATTCCGGGCTGGTCTTCAGCGTGTAATGGCGCGGGTGCGGCAGGTCGATGGCGACATCCGACTTGATGCGGCCGGGCCGCGCCGTCATCACGATGACGCGCGAGGCCATGAAGATCGCCTCCTCGATGTCGTGAGTGACGAACAGCACCGTCTTCTTGCGGCGTTCCCAGATGCCGAGCAGCAGCTCCTGCATCAGCCCGCGGGTCTGGTTGTCGAGGGCGCCGAACGGCTCATCCAGCAAGAGTATCTCGGGATCGTTGGCCAGCGCCCGTGCAATCGCCGTGCGCTGCTGCATGCCGCCGGAGAGCTGCTTCGGCCAATGGTTCTCGAACCCCTTCAGGCCGACAAGATCGACATAGGAAGCGACGATCCCATCCCGCTCCTCTTCAGGCATGCCGCGTTCGCGCAGGCCGAAGGCGATGTTTTCGGCAACCGTCAGCCAGGGAAACAGCGTGTAGGATTGGAAGACCATGCCACGGTCCGGACCCGGCCGGGTTACCGTCTTGCCGTCAAGCAGCACGCGGCCCTCGCTCGGTGCTTCCAGGCCGGCGACAATCCGAAGCAGTGTCGACTTCCCGCATCCGGACGGCCCGAGGATGGTGATGAAGTCGTTGGCGGCGACCGCCAGGTCGATCGGCATCAAAGCCTTGACCGGCTCTCCGCCGCGCACGCCGGCAAAGGTGCGCGAGACGCCTTCGATGAGAAGCTTGCTCACGCCAGGCTCCACGGAAAGAGCCAGCGGTTGAATGCCTTGAAGGCGAAATCGGACAACAGCCCGATCAGCCCGATGACGATGATGCCGAAGATGATCTGTCCCGTCGCCAGCCGCGACTGGCTGTTGATGATCATGTAGCCGATACCGGAGGACGAGCCGATCAGCTCGGCGACGATGACATAGGTCCAGGCCCAGCCAAGCACCAGCCGCAGCGTCTCGGCGATCTCGGGCGCATTGGCCGGCATGATCACCCGTTTGACGATGCCGTTGTTGGTGGAGCCCAGCGTATAGGCCGCCTCGACCAGGTCGCGTCGTGTGCTGCCGACCTTGACCGCGATGATCAGGATGATCTGGAACACCGAGCCGACGAAGATGACGAGCAGTTTTTCCAACTCGCCGATGCCGGCCCACAGGATGAGCAGCGGAATGAAGGCCGAGGCCGGCAGATAGCGGGCGAAGGAGACGAACGGCTCCAGAAACGCCTCCACCGGCTTCCAGGCGCCCATCGCGATGCCGATGGGCATCGCGACAACCGACGCCAGCAGGAAGCCGCCGAAAACCCGCCAGATGGTGATCAGTATGTCGAGCCAGAAACGGTCCTCGACCAGCAGCCGCCAGCCGTCCTTCAGCATCGACAGCGGATCGGCAAGGAAGATGCGGTTGACGTGGCCGCCGAGCGTGATCCACGCCCAGAAGGCGACGAACAGCACGAAGAAGGAAATGCCGAGCACGGTTCGGATGCCCGGCGAGACTGGATGCAAGGGGCGCATCGTCAAATCGTCCCCATCTTCGTCACTTGTCCAGGAGAAGGCGACGGCGCCAGGCGCCGCCGCATGATGGTCAAAGGCCGGACTGTCAGTTCGACACCGCGCTGGTGTCGGCCAGCGTGGCGACGTCGGGCGCTTCCTTGATCAGCCCCATTTGCAGCAGCAGTTCGCCGGCGGTCTTGGAAAAGTCCTGGAATTCCTTGGTGAAGAACTGCTTGTTCTCCGCCCTGTCTGCCCATTTCAGGTATTTCGCCGAATCCTCGAACTCCTTGGCCGACTGCTTCACGTCGGCGCCCATGGTCTCATAGGATTTCTGCGGATCGCTCTTGATCAGGTCGAGCGCTTCGAAATAGCTGTCGGCCAGCGCCTTGGCGGCATCGGGATTGGCCTTGAGGAATTCGGGCGTGCAGCCGACCGTGTCGAGCACCATCGGATAGTCGAGTGTGGTCGCCAGGATATGGCCCTGGTCGGACTTGTCGCGCACCGCCGAGATGAACGGCTCATAGGTCACCGCCGCATCGTTCTGCCCGGCGAGGAAGGCCTGTGCTGCCGCATCCGGCTCCAGATTGACGACGGTCACATCCTTGGTCGACATGCCGTTCTTGTTCAGCACCCAGGCGAGCATGAAATAGGGCGACGTGCCCGGCGCCGAGGACGCGACGTTCTTGCCCTTCAGATCGGCGACGGTCTTGATGTCG
Source organism: Mesorhizobium sp. M0293 (assembly GCF_040321735.1). Classification (NCBI taxonomy): domain Bacteria; kingdom Pseudomonadati; phylum Pseudomonadota; class Alphaproteobacteria; order Hyphomicrobiales; family Phyllobacteriaceae; genus Mesorhizobium; species Mesorhizobium sp. M0293. The sequence goes on along the minus strand of NZ_JAMYSA010000022.1, from coordinate 34,270 downwards.
TTGCGGGCAACGATGCCGTCGGCGCCATAGGATTTGTCGAGCTGGAAGATCTGCTTGGTGGTGACCCCGCTGGCGTTCCACACCAGCCAGGTCTCGACCGTGGTGGCGGCGCATTGCAGGTCGCCGCTGGCTATGGCGAGCGGCCGGCTCGCTTGCGGCACCTTCTTCAAGGTCACGTTCAGGCCGTGCTTCTCGAAGATGCCCGCTTGCTTGGCAAGCGTCAGCGGCGCGAAGCCGGTCCAGCCGCTGATGCCGATGGTAACCGAAGTGGCGGCCATCGCCGGTGCGGACAGACCGGCGGCAAGTGTCAATGTTGCAGCAAGAGCGGCGATCCTGGTCATGTCAGTTCCCCTTTTGTTTTCGCTGAGGAAATTGTCTCACAGACGCTAGTCGGCTTGTCAATGAACAGCTTGGTGAGGCACCCGGCAGGCCTGGTGGCGAAGGCAGCTCGATCGGCAGCCCGAACAGGTGCGGGCGGCCCGAAACCCAGCATGGCCTTCAGTAGTCGTTGCAGTAGCACTCCGCCGAGGAGATGCGGTCGTTCCAGTCGCTGCCACCAAAATCGCGGATCCTGCGCCGTATCTCGATCGAGCGGCCCCCCATGCGCGAGTCCTCGTAGGCAACGAGCGTGCAGCCGCGGCGAACGATCACCGACGAGACACGGTCGTTCCAGAACTGACCGCCGCGAAAGTTCACGGAATCGTCGGGGCCCATACCGATGGACCGTCCGCGAAAATTCGCGTGCTCGAACATCATGCAGGCGGGCTCGTCATTGTATTGGGCGCTCGCGCCGTCTGCAAAAAGCACGGACGCGACAGCAGTCAGGATGGCTAGACGTTTCATCTGATGTTTCCTCCGTTTCGACCGCGGCCCCCTCCGGCTGGATAGCGCGGTCCGGCCATTTTGCCAATGCTTTGGCCGCCTGGCGTAGGGCACCGAACTCAGCTTAACAAAAGACCTGACGACAGCCAGTTCGGCGGTGTCGGCAGCTTTTGTGCCGGCAGCTTTTTAGGATAGGAATTTTTTCTTGACCCCGTGCCCTCAGCTATGGTACATATTCATCCATGGTGCTGATTTGCGCCAGTGACCCGCCGCACAGGCGGGTTTTCGTTTGATGCTCCGTCAGCCAACGCGCCGGCGAAGGCTGCGAAGGGACCGTTCGTAACCCCTGTCGCCTAGCGGCTGTCGAACATCCAGCTGCGGTTGCGCCACATTTTCTCGCCGACCAGGCAGTCTGTGGCGGGACTGTCCTGCGCCAACACCACCGGCGGATGCGCGGCTTCTGCCACCGCCCATTGCGGCGAGGCCGGGCCGGCGAGTTCCAGCACCAGTTTGCGGCGGATGGCTTCGGGAAACTGCGTCCAGTCGTTGACGGGGATCATGAAGGCTCCGGGGCCGCCGATGACGCAGTCGCTGTAGTAGCGATCGAGATTGTTGACGTCGTAGGCGCCAGTGAAGCCGCCTCGGGTCATCAGCGGCAGGCCGTTGATGACGATGCCTTGCTTGATCAGCTCGTCGCGAGTGAGGTTGACAGGCGCGCCCTGGTTGTTGGGACCATCGCCCGAAATGTCGATCACCCGCTTTGTCCCCTGGTAGCCGCTTTCGGCAAAGAGGTCGTTGCCGAATTCGAGCGCGCCGGAGATCGAAGTTCGCCGCGCACTGTTGGGAGGCTGGGCGGACAATTGCGCAACCACTCGCTCCGCGTCAGCGCGGCTGGCAATCACCGTCCACGGCACGATGACGCGCTGCCAACTGGTGCCGGCCCACTCGACATAGGTGACGGCGATTTTGCCGTGGGCGCCATCGGCAATGGCCTGCAGCACATTGTCGTGCGTCAGCGCCGCTGCATAACCGTGACGCTGGATCTCGAGTTCGTCCGGCGACATCGACAGCGAAACATCGACAGCCAGCACCAATTCCACATCGACCGGCTCATCCGCCTGGGCCGCTGGCATCAGCAAGAACATCAGCGCTAGAGCGGCGCTGCCTGAGAGCAAATGTCTTGCGCACGAGAAAGCAGACATTCCGCAAGGGTAAGCGAAAACAGCCCGTTTAAAAAGAGAAAAGCCCGACCAGGAGCCGGGCTTCGCGCTCACAATCCTGCAGCGATCAGCTGCGCGGCTTGAGGTTCTCAGGGTCGTAGAGCGGCTTGTAACCGACGGCAGCCACTTCGACGGGATATGTCTCACCGAAATACTCTATGGTGAGCTTGCGGCCTTCCTGGGCGTAGGCCCACGGCAGATAGGCGAGACCGATATTCTTGCCGATGGTCGGGCCATAGGCCATCGACGTGGTGAAAGACCGCCGGCCGAGCTCATCGACCAGCGTTTCGCCGGTCTTCGGGTCCATCACCGGCATCGTGCCGACGGGATAACGGGCAACGCCTTTGGAATCGACGTTTTCGGTCATCACAAGCGTGCACAGCATGGCCGGCTGGTGCTCGCGGGCGCGGTATTCGACATGCTTGGCCTTGCCGCAAAAATCGTTCTCCTTGACCTTCGGACGAGCGAGGTCCGCTTCGAGCAGATTGTACTCGGTCAAAAGGTCGGCGTTCTGCAGGCGCAGGCTCTTCTCCATGCGGCGCGTATTGGCATAGGTCTCGACGCCGAACGGCATCACGCCGGTCGAGCGCAACGCATCCCAGACGGCAAGGCCGTCCTCGTAGCGCATATGCAGTTCCCAGCCCTGCTCGCCGACATAGGAGATGCGGAAAGCCGTGACATCCTTGCCGCCAATCCTGACCGGCTTGATCGCCGCGAACGGGAAATTCTCATGCGAAAGCCCGTCCGGATTCTCGACAACTTTCTGCAGGGTTGCCCGGGCGTTCGGCCCCCAGATGCCGATGGTGACGTATTTCTCGGTCACGTCGGTGATGGTGACGTTAAAGCCTTTGTCCTGTGCGGTGCGGCGCATGTACTGGAAGTCGCGCGGGCCGGCGTCGGCGCCGTCGATCAAACGGCAGCGGTCGGCCATGCGGATGACGGTAAAGTCGGCGCGCACCATGCCTTCCTCGTCGAGGAAGTGGGTGTAGATGCCCTTGCCGATATTGTTGTCGCCACCGATCTTGGCCGCGCAAAGCCATTCCAGCAACGCGACATGGTCGGGACCTTCGATGTCGTACATGGCGAAGTGCGACAGGTTGACGATACCGACATCCTCGCTCATGGCGAGGTGTTCGGCATTGGAGACGCGCCAGAAATGGCGATTGTCCCACTCGTTCTCGCGCACCGGCACCCGGTTGCCGTATTTTTCCAGCAGATGCTCGTTGGCGGCATAACCATGGGCGCGCTCCCAGCCGCCCAGCTCCATGAAATAGCCGCCGAGTTCCTTCTCGCGCTCCCAGAACGGCGAACGTCTGATGTTGCGGGCCTTGGAAAAAGGCTCGCGCGGATGCACCGCCGGATTGTAGACCTTCATCGCCGTTTCGGTGCAGCGATCCCAGATGAACTGCTCCTTAGTCTGGTGCGGATAGAAGCGCGCATAGTCGATGGCGTGGTGATCGATCGCGGTTCGGCGGTCGGTCATCCAATCGGCGATCAGCTTGCCCATGCCGGGGCCGTCCTTGACCCAGATGGCGACGGCATACCACAGGCCCCGCACCTTCTGGCTTTCGCCCATCGACGGGCCGCCATCCGCGGTCACCTGCAAGAGACCGTTGAAGGAGTGGCTTTCGTTATAGCCGAGTTCGCCGAGGATCGGCGTCAGCTCCATGGCGCGTTCGAGCGGCGCCAGGATCTGTTCCATGTCGAGATCGCGCTGCGAGGGTGAAAGCCGCGCCTGGTCCTTCTCAAGCAGGTCGCGCGGGTGGCAAAGGCGCGGATTGGTCTCCTCGTAGTAGCCCCATTCGATCTGCCCGCCCTCAGCGGTCCTGGGATCGCCTGTGTCGCGCATATAGGCCGAGTTGCCCTGGTCGCGCAGCAGCGGCCAGCCGATCTCCTTGCCGGTGCCGGCGAACTCGTTGTACGGGCCGAAGAAGGTCAGCGGATGATCGATCGGCATGACCGGCAGGTCCTCACCCACCATTTCGGCAATTAGCCGGCCCCAGATGCCGGCGCAGACGATGACATAATCGGCCTCGATGGTGCCGCGATCGGTCACCACGCCTGATATGCGGCCGTCCTTGACGACAAGCGATCGGGCCGGCGTGTTGGCGAAGGACTTCAGCTTGTCCGACGCTTCAGCCTGGTCGACCAGCTTGCCGGCGACGGTCTGCGAGCGCGGAATGACGAGACCGGCGTCCGGGTCCCACAGGCCGCCCTGCACCATCGCTTCTTCGATAAGCGGAAATTTTTCCTTGATCTCGGCCGGCTCGATCAGCCGGGCGCGCGTGCCAAACGCCTTGGCCGACGCGATCTTGCGCTTGATTTCTTCCATGCGGCTGTCGTCGCCGACACGTGCGACCTCAAGCCCGCCGATGCGCGCATAGTGGCCCATCTTCTCGTAGAAATCGATGGAGTAGAGCGTCGTCCAGCACGACAGGAAATCGTGGCTGGTCGTGTAGCAGAAGTCGGAGGCGTGCGCGGTCGAGCCGATATCGGTTGGGATGCCTGACTTGTCGATGCCGACAATATCGTCCCAGCCGCGTTCGATCAGATGATGGGCGATCGATGCTCCGACAATACCGCCCATGCCGACGATGACGACCTTCGCCTTTTTCGGAAACTCTGCCATTGCCCGCGACTCCAAAGTGATAAAGCGGGCGGACTATAGGGCGGAGCGATGGGCCTGATGAAGCCTGTTTGCGACATTAGCAAAAAGCCGAGCGACCATCGGGTGAAATGGTTCACGTCGGGCGCCTTGGGCGGTTCGCTTTCCGAGGTGGAGCCAACTCACGCAAACGCCCAGACATCCTCGGCCTGGAACCCGACCTGGTAGCCCGCCGTCTTGAGCTTGACCACGACCTGGCCGATCTCCGCCGCCGGCAGCGCGCCGACCTCAACCTTGATCATGCCGGGGCGGTAGCGCTTGAGGTCGAGCTGTTCGAAGACGATCCAGTCGGCGCCCTCGCAATCGACCAGGAAGGCGTCGATATGGGTGATGCCGTTGCGGTCGAGCAATGTCTGCAGCGTTTCCGACGGCACCTCGATATCCCTGAGATGCGGTGCGAACTTGTTGAAGTTGATGTCGGCCTCGCCCCAGGCATTCTTGCCCGACATCAAATTGGTGTCGGTGACCGACGAGCAGCCGATGAACTCGATGGGCAGCGTGCCGGCCTCAAGTGCTGCGGCATCGAAGGTGTGGACGGTGATCGTGCCTTTGGCCTTTGTCACCGCCACCGGCTCGATGATGAAACGGTCCGTGTCGCGATAGTTGGCGCGCAGTCTCTTCTGATTATACGGGATCGGCTCGACGAGCATGGCGCGCGCGCCCGGAATACGGTGCAGCCACGGCGTCACATCGTCGAACAGCGCGCCGTCGCAGGCACCGACATTGACCATCTGAAATGGCCGCCCTGCCCTACCGAAACGCGCCTTCAGCGCCGCCTTGGCCAGGAACTTCGTGCCGCGCAGCGACGGCCCGCGATCGAGCAGACCGGCCGGAAGCCCCAGCGACAGGGCTACGCGCGCCAGGCTGGATACCGAACTCATGGCTTGTCTCCAGGAATGATTTGCAAGGTGGGGCGATGCTGGCCACGCCCCGCCGTTGCCCACAGAGCCATGAGCGGCGTCGCCAGCAGCAGGAAGGATGGGATCAGATGCGGGAAATAGATGCGCGTGTCGTGAATCGGGAAGACGGTGAACTTCGCCAGCGCACCGAGCACCAGCGCCGCAAACAGGATGCCGGCGCGGCGATCGAGGCGGAAGCCTGCGCGACCGGCCGCGTACCAGCCGGCCAGTGCCAGCACCGATACGCCGACCCAGCTGTTCAGGCTGACGGCACGCAACAGCGAGGTGGCAAAGGCCCTGAGATAGGCTGCAACCGAGAATGGCGGCTCAAACCCGTCCATATTGTAATGCTGCTCGATGCTGGAGAACCACAGATGCGGCCACCAGCCGGGATGATGAGCCCAGTGCGAAATGGCGAAATAGGCGATGAAGGACGCAGCAAAGCCGACCAGCGCGCCCCATGCCTTCTGCCGGAAGGCGACCAGCAATACCGCGAAAACAGCAAGGAAAACAATATTGTCCGGCCGCACCATGAAGGCGAGGAAGAGCAGGATCGCCGTTGCCACCTCGCGACCGCGGACATAGGCGTAAAGCCCGCCCAGCAACAGCGCCGAGCACAACAGGTCTGGCGTCGAGGCACGCGCCGCATCGCCGAAATCGGCCATGATCATCACCGCGCCGACCAGAGGCGCCAAGGCCAGCGCGCCCTCGGAGCGCAGCCAGAGCAACGTGATCGTGCCAAACAGCACCACGGACAACACCGAGACGAGGCGCATCGCCTCGACCGGCGACATTACCGCGCTCAGTGTCGACAATATCTCGGCATAAAGGAACTTGATCCGGTACATGCCGAGCAGCGAATGGAAATCGGCGGCATTCTCCGTCATATGGCTGCGAAAACCGCCGCCATCATCGGTCAGCGCCTTGTAGTCGCCGGCCGAAACGCCTGATTTGACAGTATTGTAGGCGTAGTCGTGCAGTGCCTGCGCATCGGGATAAGTGCGTTCCTCTGATATGGCGAGATAGGGCAGCATGTCCCAGTTGGCGTCCGGCATCACCCATGCCGTAAACGCCGTCAAAAGGATGTAGAGCGCGAAGGTCGCCGCGCCGATCGGTGCTGCCAGCCGCGTATAAGTCCCCTCGCCCCACGCCAGACCGGCCTCGGTAAGCCGGTCGAGCGGGGTTTTCGGAGCGGGAGACTTGGTCAGCATGGTCTTGCTCGGCGCCTTCGCTTAACGGACTTGGCTTTTGACGAAGTCCTTCACGATCGACACGATGCCGCGCGACAGCAGGCTGTCGAAGGCATCGACGAAGCGGTCGACATGCTCACGCTGGCAGATCAGTGGCGGCTCGAGCCGGATGACGTTGCGGTTGTATTCGGTGAAGGCGACGAGCACGTCATAATCGCGCAGCAGCAGCGCCCCGACGAAGCCGGACAGCGAGCCCTTCAGCTTGTCGTCGAGCACGCTGACGATCGGCCGCAGCACCATCGGCAAGGTCTGCGAGAAGTCGTGGAACTCCAGGCCGATCATAAAACCCTTGCCGCGCACATCCTTGATGATCTTCGGGTATTTTTCCCTGAGCGCCTGCAGCCGCTGCAGCAAATAGTCGCCGGTGACGGCGGCATTGTCGATCAGCCCCTCGTCATAGAGCACGTTGAGTCCCTCTATCGAGGTGACGCAGGCCTCGCCCATGCCGCCGAAGGTCGCCATGGCGTGGATCATCGCCGTCTTCGGCGTGCCATAGGCCTTCATGTAGACCTCTCGCCGGGCAATCATGGCGCCGACCGCCGCCTTGCCGGCGCCGAGCGACTTGGCCAGCGCCGTCACATCGGGAATGACGCCGTAATGCTCGAAGGCATAGAAGCGGCCCGAACGGCCGTAGCCGCACTGCACTTCGTCGGCGACCCACAGCACGCCATACTGGTCGCAAAGCGTGCGCAGCTTCTGCCAGTATTCGGCCGGCGCCTGGATGATGCCGCCGCCGCCCTGGATGGTCTCCAGCACGATGACGCCGACCTCGGGGTCGGAGCGGAACAGGCGCTCGACGGCTTCGATGTCGGCAAAGGGGATGCGGACGGTGTTGTCGGCCATCTTGAAGTCGGCGCGGTAAAGCTGGCCGTCGGTGATGCCCAGCACGCCCTTGGTCTTGCCGTGGAAGGAATTCTCGGCATAAACGATCTTCGGTCGCTTCGGGCCGGCGGCGCGCTCGGCGAGCTTCACCGCCGCTTCCATGGCTTCCGAGCCGGACGAGCCCAAAAACACCATGTCGAGATCGCCAGGCGAGCACTTCGCGATGTTGTGCGCAAGGGCCGCCGCATATTGCGACATGAAGGCGATGGCGATTTCCTGGCGCTTCTCCTCCTGGAATTTCTTGCGTGCTTCCAGAATACGCGAATGGTTGTGGCCGAAGGCCAGCGAACCGAAGCCGCCGAAGAAGTCGAGGATCTTGCGGCCATTCTGGTCGATGTAGAACATGCCTTCGGCGCGCTCGATCTTGATCTTGTGGAAGCCTAGCAGCTTCATGAAATGCAGCTGGCCGGGGTTGAGATGCGCCTTGAACAGGTCGGTCATGCGGGCGACGTCCATCGCCTTGGCCTGTTCGACGCTGATCAGGTCAGGCTTGGCGATGGTGGCGGGCGACAGCGACGGCGCGCTGACCATGGTGCGCACGTTCGTCTGTTCGGGCTTGGCCATGACGGTCATTTCAGTCTCCTGTCTGCACGCACGACCAGGATCGGGCGCAACGAAATCTGTTTTGCGAGCCGCTATTCGGCGGGCACATGTTTGGTGGCGACAGCATGACCGGCCTTCTTGGCGCGGTACTCGCTGTAGGCGGCGATCAGCATGTCCTCGTCGCGATATTGCGGCACCCAGCCGAGTTGGCGCCCGGCCTTGGACACGTCGAGCACGCACTCCTCGTCGGCGATCAGATATTGCTCCGGATCCATGATCGGCATGTTCATGAGGTCGAGCAGGTCGAGCGTGCGCTTCACCGCCCAGCCGGGTGTCGGAATCAGGATCGATTTCGAGCCGGCATGCCTGATCAGATCGCCGAGCAATTTCCTGACCGGCGGCGGATTGAGCGAACCCAGATTATAAGCCTCGTCAGGCACACCGGCTTTCCAGGCCGCGCGGGCGGCCTCGGCACAATCGAACACCGAGATGAACTGATAGGGATTTTTGCCCGAACCGATCATCGGCACGGGGAAACTCCAGTCGATCAGCTTGAACAGTTTTTCGAGGATGCCGAGCCGACCGGGTCCGATAATCAGGCGCGGGCGAAACAGCGAGATCGACATGCCGCGCTTGCGCCATTCGGCGGCCAGCTCCTCGGTCTTCTGCTTCGACCAGCCATATTCGCCGAGCGGCGCGACCGGATGCTCTTCGGTCATCGGCTGGGTGACCGTGTGGCCGTAGATCATGTCGGTCGTGTAATGGACGAGCTTGGCTGCGCCGGCTCTGTCCATGGCCTGCATGATATGCTCGGTGCCATGGAAATTGACCGGGAAGAAGAAGTCGTGCCGCTTGGCGCGCACCTGGATCGGCGACAGCATCTTGGCCGACAGATTGTAGACCATGTCGTCGACCTTCAGCCCAACCCTGGCAACGGACGCAGGATCGGTGACATCGCACTTGATGAAGCGGACGCTGCGGTAGTGCGGCAGGTCGCTCCTGACGATGTCGGCGACGACAACCTCTTCACCATCGGCCATAAGTTTCGGGGCAAGGTGGCGGCCGACGAAACCGTCGCCGCCGAAAATCACATGTCTCATCGAACGGTCTCGCTGTGAATCTTGTCGGACGAAAGGGAAGCTGTTTCCGTGTCATGCCCGCGTCCACTTTGCGCGATCAGCACCGTGCCGACGCAGATGCAGGCGATGCCGGCGATGCGCCAGCCATTGAGGTCCTCGCGGAAGACGAAATAGGCGAAGATGGCGACAGCGACATAGGCGAGGCTGAGGAATGGATAGGCGAAGGAGAGCTCGACCTTGGACAGCACATAGAGGTGCGAGGCCATCGAGATGACGAAGGTGCAGAGGCCCAGGAACACCCACGGACTGAAGACGATCTGCAACAGCTTGACCAGCGGATTGACGCCCTCGAACGAGATCGGCCCAAGCGACATCATGCCTTGCTTCAGCATCAGCTGTGCAGCAGCATTGGTCACGACGGTGAAGAGAATGAAGACGATGTATTTCATGTGTTCCAAGCCACCCCTTCACGTTTACTACTACAAACCCGCAAACATTTCGTGAAGCCACAAGAATGTTTTGAGTGAATCCTGGATTTAACGATTTGATAACCAAGAATTACTCAGGTTTTATCTATTCCGCCGCCTCGATCACGCCGCGCCGCGTGTCCAGGTTCCCTGCCGTCCGCGCCCAGAAATCAGACATGAAGGCGGGATCGCGCAGTGTCTCCAACCGTGCCCATTCGGGAAAGGACGAAGCGAAGATGTCGGCGCCCATGCGGGCGTCCTTGTAGGGGTTGACCGCGCCGCCGGCCGCGACCGTGATGCGATCGAGTTCCCGCAGCAAGGCGAGCGTCGCAGCCCCCCTGTTGGGGAAATCCAGGGTCAAAGTGTAGCCGGGGCGCGGAAACGACAGCAGCGCCGGCGAGCGGATCGAGCCGAAGCGTTTCAACACGGTGAGGAACGAGCCCTGCCCGGCTTGCCTCGCAGCCGCCAGCAGCGCCGGCACCGCCTCGCGCGCCGTCTCTTCCGGCACCACGCTCTGGTGCTGGAAAAGCCCTTTCGGTCCGTAAAGCCGGTTCCAGTCGCGCACGCCGTCGAGTGGGAAGAAGAAGCCCTGATATCCGACCTGGCGCGGCACGGTTGCCCGGCCCTTCTTCCACCTGTAGGCGGCGTTGAAGGCGGCCAGGAACGGCCGATTGAGCACATTGAACGGCGGCTGGACCGGCACCGAGAGATTGCCGCCGGCTCGCGAGGCGGCATGCGAGCCGTGTTCTGCATGATTGCCTGACAACAGCAGCCCTCGGCCACTGTTGCGGCCGCCGGCAAGCTGGTCGATCCAGGCCACCGCGTACTCGTTGGCCTGATCGGCAGCCTCGGCCAGGCCGAAGAATTCGCTCAGATCGCGAAACGGCGTCGCCTTCTCGACGATGTCGAGGGAAGGAACCCGCATCAACCTGATCGAGGCAGACAGGATGACACCGGTCAGCCCCATGCCGCCGATCGTCGCCCGAAACAGCCGCGTATTGTCTGATGCCGAGCAGCGACGGGTCTTCCCGTCGGACCTGAGCAGCATGAAGCTCTCGACATGGCAGCCGAATGTGCCGCGCCGGTGGTGATTCTTGCCATGCACGTCGTTGGCGATGGCGCCGCCGAGCGTGACGAATTGCGTGCCTGGCACAACCGCCGGGAAGAAGCCGTAAGGGGCGGCGTGGGCGATGATGTCGGACAACAGCACGCCGGCATCCGCCTCGAGAACACCGGTTTCGGCGTTGAAGGCGCGGATCCGGTTCAGCGATCGCATGTCGACGACCGCGCCGGCCTGGTTCTGGCAGGAATCGCCGTAGGAGCGCCCGTTGCCATAGGCAAGCAAAGACGCTGGCTTCGCCTGACCGCCCTTCAGCAGCGCGATCGCCTCATCGGCGCCGATCGCGCGCGGCGCCGGCGGTGTGGCAAGGCCAAAGCTGGGGAAGCGTCCGGCGGCCATGCCTACCAGCCCCCGATGACCAGCATCACCGCGCCGATCAGCACCACGATCTGGCTGCGCCAGTCGCGAATGATGAAGACGACCGGATCGTCATGCATCTCGTTGCGGCGCGCCAGGATCCAGACACGCATGGTGAGATAAAGCACGATCGGCGCCAGCGGCCAGATCAGCCACGGATGCGGATAAAGCTCGCGCACCGCGACACTGTCCATGTAGAGCGCCAGCACCAGCGCCGAGGAGAAGGCCGAGGCCACGCCGGCCTGGGCGACGATCTCCTGGTCCTCGGTGCGATAGCCGCGGCCGGCAATGCGCTCGCCATGTGGAATGGCGGTGGTGCGCAGTTCGACGAAGCGCTTCACCAGCGCCAGCGACAGGAAGAAGAAGATCGAGAAGGCGAGCAGCCAGAACGAAACGTCGACGCCGGTCGCCGCCGCACCGGCCAGGACGCGGATCGTGTAGAGGCCGGCGAGCGTCAGTACGTCGACCAGCAGCATGCGTTTGAACGACAGCGAATAGGCCGTGGTGACGACCATGTAGCCACCGAGCACGGCCAGGAATTCAGGCGACAAGAACAGCCCGGTGCCGACGCCGATCGCCAAAAGCACCGCGATCGCGCCAAGGCCGAACGGGATCGACAGCGCACCACTGGCGAACGGCCTATTGCGCTTGGTGAGGTGTTTGCGGTCGAGCGCGAGGTCGAAGAAATCGTTGAGGATGTAGATGGCCGATGCCACCGCGCTGAACGAGACGAACGCCAGCAGGCATTCCCAGATCATATCGGTGTTGAAATATTCATGCGAGAGCACCATCGGCACTGCAATCAGCGAATTCTTCAGCCACTGATGGACGCGCAGCATCTTGACGATGGTCCGCAAATTTGGCTTCGGCACCGGCATCGTCTCGGCGCCGTGTGCCATCTGCCAGCGCGCGGCATGGCGGTCGGACGCGACGACAATCGCGTTGCGCGCGGCGTCGAAGACCTGGAGGTCGTGGCGGCTGTTGCCGGCATAGTCGAAGCCGCCATCGCCATAGGCCGCGATCAGCGAGGCCCGCTTCCTGCCCGAGGTGAGATTGGCGAGACCGTCGGTGGCCAGCACCCGATCGAAAATGCCGAGATGGGCAGCGATGGCGTTCGCGAACTTGCGCGGCGTACCGGTCGCCAGCACGATCTTGCGGCCCTCGGCGTGCTCGGTCCGAAGGCGGCAAAGCAGCGTCTCACGATAGGGCAGCGATGCCGGATCGATGTCGATGCGCTGCGCGATCGCCTGCTTCAACCGCGCCGGGCCACCGGCCGCCCAGAAGGGCACGAGGAAAATATAGAGCGGGTTCTTCTTGAGAAGGATGAACAGCCCTTCCCACAACAGGTCGGTCGCGATCAGCGTGCCGTCGAGATCGACCGCAAGCGGTATTGCGTTCCTGTCCGACCGCGCATCCATGTCTGTCCTGCCCTGCCCGCGTATGTTCCGGAACCCCGGATCTCGTTGCGCGCCGCTTTTCGGCGTCTTGAGGCTGGTATAGCGGGGAACGGCGTAGCGAACGTTAAAACGCACGGTTGTAGACGGCTGCCGTGGTGGTATTTCCGGCGTCATTGTTAAACAATCGATACCGGAAACGATAAAAGGCCGAGCAAATGCCCGGCCTTTCCAATCATGCCACCAAAATTACTTGATGCGGGCGACGCCGCCTGAGATTTCGACCGTTTCCGAGCCGGTCAGGGCTTCGAGGTCGCCATTGGGCAAGGTGACGAAACAGCCATTCGGGCAGAACTCGACCGTTTCGCCACCGGCCAGCGCAAGGTCAGTCTTGCTGCCGCCCTCCGTCACGATCAGCGTGCGGGTCTCGGCGTCCTTGTTGACCGCGCTTGCGGCATGGGCCGAGCCGATGGCGGCGACCAGGGCGACGGCAGCGACGAGAGACTTCCACATGTTGCAATATCGGTGTTCCCACCGCCTCTGTTGCATTTCGCAAGGCATTTTCGCCTTTGCATGGGAGCTTATATGAGATGGAAGCTGAACCGCAACTGAATGCCGCATTCATGCCGCAATTGGCTTTAGCCGGGCAGGCTGGCTGAACATCGACATACCCCTAGTCGGGATCGGGTTTGCGCAGCTTGCGCCCCGTCTTGGCGGCCCGTTTCGCTTCGGCCGCGGCCTCTACCCTGGCCTGCTCCTGTTCGGCGAAGTCGGCCTCGATCTTGTCGTCGTCGGTCGGCCAGGCCTTGGGCTTGTGGACTTCGACGACGGCGCGCGGCGTCGAGGGAATCTCGATGTGCTCGCCGCTGAATTTTTCGAGCACGGCAAATCGGATGTCGTTTTGCGCGACGTTGCCGTTCATCACATCGGCCAGGAACACGCGGATCTCGAATTCGAGTGCGGCGGGCCCGAAATTGGAAAACAGCACGAAGGGTTCGGGATTCTTCAGCACCAGCGGATGGCCGCGTGCGATGTCCAGCAGGACGGCATGAACCTGCTTGACGTCGCTGCCATAGGCGACGCCGACCTTGATGTCGATGCGGCCAAGCTTGTTGCGGTGCGTCCAGTTGCCGACTGCGTTGTTGATCAGGTTCGAATTGGGCAGGATCACCGATTGCCGCTGGAAGGTTTCGATCTCGGTTGCGCGCACGCTGATCTTCTTCACGGTACCGCTGACATCGCCGGCGACGATCCAGTCGCCGACCTTGAACGGCCGCTCGGCCAGAAGGATCAGGCCGGAAACGAAATTGGACACCACATTCTGCAGGCCAAAACCGATACCGAGGGAAAGAGCGCCGGCAACCAGTGCCAGACTGGACAGATCGATGCCCGCTGCAGAGATGCCGACCAGCGCCGCCAGCGCGACACCGGCATAGCCGACCGCCAGCCTGATCGAATTGCGTACCCCGGTATCGACCTTGCCGCGTGCCATCACCGAACCGTCGAGCCAACCCTGGAACCAGCGCGTCAGGAAATAGCCGATGATGAAGACGACGATGCCCGAAAGGATGCCGGTGACCGAAATCGTCACCGAACCGATATTGATCCCGGTTGCCAGTTTGTAGGCCCAGGCCTGGATGTCGCCGGGCTGGAAGCCCCACATCAGCAGGATCAGCGGCAGGAACACCAGCACGATCATCACATTGATGGCGACGCTGACGACGAGGCCGAGTTGGTCGAGAGCCGTATCCTCATAGCTGGAATTGGCCGACAGCCAGCGCCCGACGGATGTGTTGGCGAAAGCGCCCTCCTCGCCGATCGCGCGCGCCGACAGGAAGCCGATATAGGCGGTGATCAACGCGGTGCCGGTAACCACGACCTGTAGCGACACGAACAAGGCAAGGCCGATATAGCCGAGCAGCGCGGCAATGATGGTGAAAAGGCCAAGCGCAAGCGATGTGTAGCGCAGCCATGCCGGCCACGGCCGCCAGCTTCCATCACGCGCCTTGAACGGCCTCAGCATCGCCATCAGGATCAGGATGACGCCGACGATGATGGTGGCGCCAAAACTGCGGGCGATGGTCAGCGACAACGGCGAGCCCATCTTGTCGTTGACGATCGACAGGAAATAGTTGACGCCGATGACCACGGCCATGGCGGTCGTCAGCCGCACCAGCCAGCGCGCCGGGCCGGTTTCGACGGGAATGAGCCGCCAGTTCGGCAGCCGCGGCTCGAGCGCCGCATTGGTCAGCCGGTTGACGCAGAACACCCCCGCGATGACGGCCGCCAGCGCATTCAGGAAGACACCGATGTCGCCGCGTAACACATTGTAATAGTTGAAAAAGAACACCGTGGAGGCGAGAAACACGCTGACCGCCAGCGACGGCAGCAATGTCGACCAGAAGGCCACCGACAAGCGGCTGAGATAGGACGGATCCTCGTTGGAAGGATCGGCTTCGAACACGCGTCCGAACAGCCGCCTGCCGCCGACCAGCAGCACCAGCGCCAGCCCGAGCGCCACGAAGGTCGCTGCCAGGATGGCCTGGAACTTGAACTTGAAAGCGAAGCTCAGCCAGGACGACACAGCCTTGTACAGGTTGGCATATTCGTCCTGGGCGTCGGAGAAGACCTGCGGGCTCAGGGCATCGGACAGCACGTAGCGCTTGGTCAAAAGGTTGCGGAATAGCTCGCTGCGTATGTTGCCGATCCTGTCGATCAGCCCGCTGATGCGGATCGACAGGTTCTGCGCGCTGGCGACGACCGCGTTGATCTCGGCCTTTTCCGACGCCAGCGCCTGGCGTTCGCCGGTCACTATGTCGGGCTCCTGCGGCTGGCCCGCCGCGGGCGACGGACCCAGCATCTCGATCCGATTGTTGATATCGGTGAGGCGAGAACGGAACGCCAGCGCACTGGTGAGTGCCGCCCGCGACAGATCCTCCAGCTGCAGACGGACATCCACCAGCGAGGCATCGTCCTCACCGTCCTGCTGTATCTTCTTGTCGAGGTCGTCAGTCTTGGCCGTCAGGCCCTGAATGACTTTCTGCTGATCGGTGATCAGTCCGGCGGCGCCCTGGCCGAGCGCTTGCGCCATGGCGTCGAACGAGGGCGGCGCCGAGAAAACGAGCGCGAGAATCAAAATGCGGCGAAGCAATCGGAAAATCATGATTTTGACGGCGACTCGTGCGGCAAAGGCAATTTGAAAGCCTGTCCTTGATAGAGACGGCCATATCATGGGGCAAGCCGTCGCAACCATCGCTGGCCCATCCGATCACACAGGCGTCGGCCAGTCGAAAGGCCATGGCGCAATATTGGCTTTGCCGATGCGGCCTGCTCTATAGTCTGCCGCATTGCCCGAACCGGATGACAATGATGGCAGAGTACTCGGCCTTTTCGCTGCTCGCGAACGCGCTCAAGGGAAACAAGGACTGGAAGCCGGCATGGCGCAAGCCGGACCCGAAGGCATCCTATGATGTCATCATCATCGGCGGCGGCGGTCACGGGCTGGCCACCGCCTACTATCTCGCCAAGGAACACGGCATCACCAATGTCGCCGTGCTGGAAAAGGGCTGGCTCGGCTCTGGCAATGTCGGCCGCAACACGACGGCCGTGCGCTCGAATTATCTGCTGCCGGCCAACACCCGCTTCTACGAACATTCGATGAAGCTGTGGGAGAACCTCTCGCACGACCTCAACTACAACGTCATGTTCTCGCAGCGCGGCTGCCTGAACCTGGCACACACGCCGGCCCAGTTCGACGAGTATGCAAGGCGCGGCAATGCCATGCGCCATCTCGGCGTCGATGCGGAATTGATGACGCCGGCGCAGATCAAGCGCCTGATCCCGGCGCTCGACATCTCCGACAGCGCACGCTTTCCGGTGGTCGGCGGCCTGATGCAGCGGCGCGCCGGCACCGCCCGCCACGATGCGGTGGCCTGGGGCTATGCGCGCGGCGCCGACCGTCGCGGCGTCGACATCATCGAGAATTGCGAGGTCACCGGCTTCCTGCGCGACGGCGACCGCGTCACCGGCGTCACCACCTCGCGTGGCGACATCCGCGCCAAGAAGGTGGCTGTCGCGGTTGCCGGCAGCACCGGACGCGTCATGCAGCTGGCCGGCATCGAGACGATGCCGATCGAGAGCCATGTGCTGCAGGCCTTCGTCACCGAATCGCTGAAACCCTTCATCGACACGGTTGTCACCTTCGGCATGGGCCATTTCTACATGTCGCAATCGGACAAGGGCGGCCTCATCTATGGCGGCGACATCGACGGCTACAACAGCTACGCCCAGCGCGGCAATCTGCCTGTCGTCGACGAGGTGATGAGCGAGATGCTGGCGCTGTTTCCGGGCCTTGCCCGCGTGCGCATGCTGCGCTCCTGGGGCGGCGTCTGCGACATGTCGATGGACGGCTCGCCGATCATCACCGCCGGTCCCTTGCCCGGCATGTATCTCAACTGCGGCTGGTGCTATGGCGGCTTCAAGGCGACGCCGGCTTCCGGCTGGTGCTTCGCCTGGACCATCGCCAAGGACCAGTCGCATGACCTCAACGCACCCTTCACCCTCGACCGCTTCCACCGCGGCCTGGTGATCGACGACAAGGGCCAGGGTGCAAACCCGCGGCTGCATTAGACCATGATCCGGAAAAGTGGATGCCGGTTTTCCGATAAGATCATGGTCAAACAAGAAGAATAAAATCCAATGTTGATCACTTGCCCCTATTGCGGCCCGCGCGACGTCATCGAGTTCACCTATCAAGGTGACGGCAATCGTGAGCGTCCCGACCCCGCCTCGCAGAATTTCGAGGCGTGGAACGCCTATGTCTATGACAGGCTGAATCCGGCCGGTGACCACAATGAGATCTGGCAACATTCCGGCGGTTGCCGCGCGCATCTGCGGGTCGTGCGCAACACGCTGACGCATGAGATTTTGAGCGTCGCCTTCGTAAGGGGTGATCATGGGCGCGGCGATCACACCTCGGCCGCGCGCCGCAAGGCGGAGGGCAAGTCATGAGCCCGCGCCGCACCGACACCGGCGGCCGCATCGACCGGCTGAAAACCATCCGCTTCACCTTTGACGGCGCGCCCTATACCGGCCATGCCGGCGACACGCTGGCATCGGCACTGCTGGCCAAGGGCGTCACCCTTTACGGCCGCTCGTTCAAACACCACCGCCCGCGCGGATTGCTGACTGCCGGTGTCGAGGAGCCCAACGCCCTGGTGACGGTCCTGAAGGGTGAGGTTCGCGAGCCCAACATTCCGGCGACCATGGTCGAGATCCATGACGGGCTGGTTGCCATCAGCCAGAACCGTTTTCCGTCGCTTGCCTGGGACATCAACGCCGTCAACCAGCTTGGCGGCAAGATCCTGTCGGCCGGCTTCTACTACAAGACCTTCATGGGACCGGTGTTCGGTCCGCTCAAGGGCACGCGCTTCTGGATGTTCTGCGAGCACTTCATCCGCCGCGCCGCCGGTCTCGGCAGCGCCGGATCGGCAAAGGATCCGGCCCGCTACGAGCGCATGAACGCCTTTTGCGACGTGCTGGTGGTCGGCTCCGGCCCGGCCGGCCTGATGGCCGCCAAGGCCGCCGCCGATCAGGGCGCGCGCGTCATGCTGGCCGATCTCGAGCCGCGTTTCGGCGGTTCGGCCAACTGGTCCGACGAAACGATTGACGGTGCGCCGGCCGGCGACTGGGCCCGCCGCACCGTCGCCCAGCTCGAGGGCCGCGACAATGTCCGGCTTTTGCCGCGCACCACGGTGTGGGGCTATTACGACAACAACACGCTTGCCGCGCTCGAACGGGTCAGCGACCACAAGGACCAGCCCGGCAAGGGCGAGCCGCGCCATCGCTACTGGGCGATCCGCGCCAAATCCGTGGTCCTGGCCACCGGTGCTTTTGAGCGCCCGCTGGTCTTCCCCGGCAATGACCGGCCAGGCGTGATGCTGGCACATGCAGCCGAGCGCTATGCCAACGAGTTCGGCGTGCTGCCGGGCGAGAAGATCGCGCTGTTCACCAACAATGACAGCGCCTATCGGGCGGCCGTCGCCTTGAAGAAAGCCGGTGCCGCGGTCGTCGCCATCGCCGATGTCAGGCCGGAACTTTCGCCAGAGATGCGCAAGCTGGCCGCCGAAGCCGAAGCCGAAATCTTCGCCGGCCATGCGGTCGTCGCCACCGAAGGCGGCAAGGCGCTGTCCAGCCTCAAGCTGCAACGCTTCGACATGACCAATGGCGCGCTCATCGGCGATGCGCGCAGCATCCATGCCGATTGCCTGCTGATGTCCGGCGGCTGGTCGCCGACCATCCATCTGGCCAGCCAGGCCGGCGCCAAGGCGGAATGGAACGCCGCGCGGCAAGCCTTTCTGCCGCCGAAGCCGACACAAAAGTGGCCCACACAGCAATGGATCGGCGCCGGTGCCTTCACCGGCAGTTTTTCGACGCTCGAAGCGCTCGCCGAAGGACGCGCCGCCGGCCTCGCCGCCGCCGGCGGGCAGAGCACACCCGCCGTGCTGCCTACGGTTGAGGCAGCACCCGGCGATCCCGATCCGGCGCCGGTGTTCGAGATCAGGGCCAACGGCAAGAGCTTTGTCGACTTCCAGCACGACGTCACGGCCGAGGACGTGCGGCTGGCTCACCGCGAAGGCTTCGTCTCGGTCGAGCATCTGAAGCGCTACACAACGCTCGGCATGGCGACCGACCAGGGCAAGAGCTCTAACGTGCCTGGCCTTGCCATCATGGCCGAAGCGCTGGGCAAGCCGATCCCCGAGGTCGGCACGACGCGCTTCCGGCCGCCCTTTGCGCCGGTGTCGATCGGCTCGCTGGCGGCGGAGCGTTTTGGCGACCTGAAGCCCGAGCGGCTGACGCCGATGCATGACTGGCACGTCGCCAATGGCGCGACGATGTACTCCGCCGGCCTCTGGTACCGGCCGATGATCTACGGCCTTGCCGGCGAAACGGTCGAACAGGCCTATGTCCGCGAGGCCAAGGCGACGCGCGACAGCGCCGGCATCGTCGATGTCTCGACACTGGGCAAGATTGCGGTGCAAGGGCCCGACGCCGCAGCGTTTCTCGACCGCGTCTACACCAACATGTTTTCGACGCTGGCCGTCGGCAAGGCGCGCTACGGGCTGATGCTGCGCGAGGACGGCCTCGCCTTCGACGACGGCACCACTTGGCGGCTCGGCGAGCAGGATTTCCTGATGACCACCACCACGGCCAACGCTGGCAAGGTGATGCAGCATCTGGAGTATTTCCTCGACGTGATCTGGCCGAACCTGAAAGTGCACGTCACCTCGGTGACCGACGAATGGGCGGGTGCCGCGATCGGCGGGCCGAAGGCCAGGCAGATCCTCGCCGCTTGTGTCACCGGCACGTCGGTCGACAATGCCACCTTGCCCTTCATGGGCATCGTGCGTGGCGAGATAGCAGGCGTGCCGGTTATGATCTGCCGGCTCTCCTTCTCCGGTGAAATGGCCTTCGAGGTCTATTCCGGCGCCGGCTACGGCACCCATGTCTGGGAAGCGTTGGTCGAGGCCGGCAGGCCGTTCGGGCTCGTCACCTACGGTCTTGAAGCACTGGGCACGATGCGCATCGAGAAGGGGCATGTCACCGGCGCCGAGATCGACGGCCGCACGACGGCGCGCGATCTGCATCTCGACTGGATGCTGTCGAAGAAGAAGCCGTTCATCGGCTCGGCGATGATGGATCGCGAAGGCCTGATCGCATCTGACCGCCTGGAACTGGTCGGCCTGATCGCCCTCGACAACCGGCCGCTCAATGGCGGCGCGCACATCGTCGAGGAGGTTGACGAAGCCAATCCGCACGGCTCGATCGGTCACATCACCGCCTGCTGCTATTCGCCGGCGCTCGGCAAGCATATAGCGCTGGCGCTGGTCAAGGGCGGCAACGCAAGGCAAGGCACACGCGCCCATGTCTCCGATCCCCTGCGCAACCGGTTCGGACCGGTCGAGATCGTCTCCAACCACTTCTTCGATCCGGACGGGAGCCGCATGCATGGTTGAGCGTCAATCGCCACTCGAGCCGGAATTTCACGTCGGCTCGCACGGCAATTTCGAGCATGGCGTCGAAATCATCCTGACCGAAACGACGCCTGGCTCGATCGTGCAGCTCGCGGCTTGGCCCGGCGAGGAGAAGAAGCTGATTGCAGCCATCCGCAGCGTCACCGGGCTTGCTCTACCCGATGGTGCTGGCGGCGGCTTGAGCGACGGCGTGAAGTCGGTGTTCGGCTTCGCGCCGGGAAAGTTCACCGTTGCCGACGAGGCCGAAGGGCTGGCCGCGGCCTTTGCCAAGGTGGTTACCCCGGCCATTGGTACCGTCACCGACCTCTCGCATGGCCGCACCGCTATCCGCATCGCCGGGCCGAAGGCCGAATGGGTGCTGGCGAAGTTCTTCGCCATCGACTTTTCGCTGCCGGCCTTTCCGGTCGGCGCCGGCCGTTCGACCACCCATCACGACGTCTTCGCCCAGCTCCAGCGCACCGGCGCCGACCAGTTCGACATCTATGTCTTCCGCTCCTTCGCGCGCTCATTCTGGAAGGCGCTCTGTCACGCCAGCGAGGAAGTCGGCTACGAGGTGCAGTAGGCGGCCGGCCTCTCGCCGACGACTTCCGCCTCCTGGTCGTGATCGATGGCGTCATCACGCTCTGTGCGCTGCTTGCCTACCTACCACCCGGGTTCCTAGCCGGCCGGCTTATTCGCTGAACGTCACCCACTCTTCCAGCGGCACGCGATCGGTGCGGAAGGTGTTTTCAGGTTTTGACGTGTCTTCATGGCCAAGCGCCATACCGCAAACGACGATCTCCTCGTCGGGAATGTTGAGCACCGGCCTGATCTGCCGGTGGTAGGGCGCGAACGCCGCTTGTGGGCAGGTATGCAAACCCCTGCCCCGCGCCGCGACCATGATGTTCTGCAGGAACATGCCGTAGTCGATCCACGAGCCCTGGTTGAGCCGGCGGTCGATGGTGAAGATCATGCCGACCGGCGCGTCGAAAAAGACGAAGTTACGGTCGTGTTGGGCGCGCATCCTGTCGACCTCGCGGCGGCCGATGCCGAGCGCGCCATAGAGGCCGAAGCCGTTGGCGCGGCGCCGGGTCAGATACGGCTCGAAGAACTGGGTGGGATAGTAGCGGTACTCGTCCCAGTCGGCTTTTTCGGCGCGAATGCCAGAATTGAGAATGGCGTCTGATATCCGCCGCTTGGTCTCGCCCTTGGTGACGTAGACCTTCCAGGGCTGCATGTTGGTGCCCGACGGAGCCCGCGCCGCAACCTCCAGAATGGCACGAATGGTGTCGTCGTCGACCATGTCGGGCAGGAATGCGCGCACCGAACGGCGCGACAGGATCGCCTCGTCGACAATCTCGGCTTCGCCCGCAATTCGGGTGGTGTTTTCCAGCATGGGCCGTCCCTTAACCCTCGTCTCGACCAGACGTCCCCACTCGCCGTTCGTGCCCGAGCCTTTGCATGAACCGTCAAAATCGTGCAAGCAAATCTTGAGCATGCGTGAAAATCCGCTTGATTTTTTCATGCGCTTGATTTCTCATGAAATTCATCTGGAATTTTTCACGAAGTGAGCGCTTTGCCTTCGCCTATCGCAAGAACATTGCAGGGACCTGACGAACGCGTGCTGGCCAGCGACATCAGGGCGCTGCGCAAGGCGCGCGGACTGACGCTGGCCGAGATCGGCCTGAAGCTTGGCCGTTCGGTCGGCTGGGTCAGCCAGGTCGAACGCGGCCTGTCGACGCCGTCGCTCAGTGATCTCAGGGCCTTCGCCGAATTGTTCGGTGTACCGATCAGCCTGTTCTTCAGCCATGACGTGCCTATCGAAAGCGAGCGCGGCGTGGTTGTGCGCGCCGGCCGGCGCCGGACGCTTGGCACAAGCGAATCCGGCCTGGTGGAGGAGCTTCTGTCGCCCGATCTCGGCGGT
Organism: Mesorhizobium sp. M0293; assembly: GCF_040321735.1. Lineage (NCBI taxonomy): Bacteria > Pseudomonadati > Pseudomonadota > Alphaproteobacteria > Hyphomicrobiales > Phyllobacteriaceae > Mesorhizobium > Mesorhizobium sp. M0293. The sequence goes on along the minus strand of NZ_JAMYSA010000022.1, from coordinate 11,636 downwards.
AGCTTCGAGATGGTGCGGTCGGTCTTCGCGCCGGGCGCGGAACTGAAGGCCGAGGCGCAGCGGCCGACCGAGGAAGCCGGATACGTCGCGTCCGGACTGTTCGATATCGAGATAGCGGGCGTCTGGCATCGGCTTGGCGAGGGCGATTCCTTTCGCTTCGAAGGCAAGCCCTACCGCTGGCGCAATCCGGGTTCCGAGCCGGCAATTGTCATCTGGGTGGTTTCGCCACCAGTCTACTAAGTGAATGTGTGGGAGAAGAACATGGCGGGTTTGCCGAGCACGGCGCGCGTGGTGATCATCGGAGGCGGTGCCGTCGGCACCTCCTCGCTCTATCATCTCGCCAAGGCGGGCTGGACCGACTGCGTGCTTCTGGAAAAGAACGAGCTAACCTCCGGCTCGACCTGGCATGCCGCAGGCAACGTGCCGACCTTCTCCTCGTCCTGGTCGCTGATGAACATGCAGCGCTATTCGACCGAGCTTTATCGCGGACTGGCCGAAGCGGTCGACTATCCTATGAACTATCACGTTACCGGCTCGCTGCGCCTTGCCCACTCCGTCGAGCGTATGCAGGAGTTCCAGCGCGCCAAGGGCATGGGCCGCTACCAGGGTATGGACATCGACATTGTCGGCGTCGACGAGATCAAGCGCCGCTACCCGTTCATCGAGACGCATGATCTGAAAGGCGCGCTCTACGACCCGAGCGATGGCGACATCGATCCAGCGCAACTCACCCAGGCCTTGGCCAAGGGCGCGCGCGACATGGGCGCAAAAATCATCCGTTTCTGCCCGGTCACAGGCGTGCGCCGCGAGAACGACGAATGGGTGGTCGAGACGGGACAAGGCGAGATCCGCTGCGAGATCGTCGTCAACGCCGCCGGTTATCGCGCCGCCGAAGTCGGCAAGATGTTCGGCCGCGAGGTACCGATGATGGTGATGAGCCATCAGTATATACTGTTCGAGGAAATCCCCGAGCTGGCGGCGTGGTCGAAGGAACAGGGCAAAAAACTGCCGCTGCTGCGCGACGTCGACACCTCTTACTATCTGCGCCAGGAGAAGAACGGCATGAACCTCGGCCCCTATGAGCGCAATTGCCGCGCGCATTGGGCCACCCACAATGATCCGATGCCGGAGGATTTTTCCTTCCAGCTGTTCCCCGACGATCTCGACCGGCTGGAACATTATCTGGCCGACGCCGTCGCCCGCGTGCCGATCCTGGGCACCGCCGGCCTGTCCAAGGTCATCAACGGGCCGATCCCCTACACGCCGGACGGCAATCCGCTGATCGGGCCGATGCCCGGCGTTCCCAACGCCTTCGAGGCCTGCGTCTTCACCTTCGGCATCGCCCAGGGCGGCGGCGCCGGCAAGGTACTGGCCGAATGGGTGACAGAGGGCCAGACCGAATGGGACATGTGGTCGTGCGATCCGCGCCGCTTCACCTCCTTTGCCTCGGCGCCGGACTATTGTGTCGCCAAGGGCATGGAGATCTACGGCAACGAATACGCAATCCAGTTTCCACGCCATGCCTGGCCGGAAGGGCGCGACCGCAAACTGTCGCCGATCCACGATCGTATCAAGGCGTTCGGCGCCTGCTTCGACGCCTACAATGGCTGGGAGCGCGCCACCTGGTACGCGAAAGATGGCGATGATGTTTCGGAGGAAGCGACGCTGACCTTCCGCCGCGACGGGCCATGGCAACATCGCGTGCGCGAGGAGTGCCTGGCGGTGCGCGATGCCGCCGGCATTTTGGACCTGCCGGGCTTCTCCCGCTTCAATCTCGAAGGGCCGGGTGCCGCCGAATGGCTGAGCCTGCAGGTCACCGGGCTGGTGCCCAAGCCCGGCCGCATCGGCCTGGTCTATTTTGCCGACGATAAGGGCCGCATCGTCACCGAAATGTCAGTCGTGCGCCACGACGAGAATGTGATGACGCTGATCACCGCCGCGGTCGCGCAATGGCATGATTTCGAATGGCTGAAATCGCGCATGCCCAAGGATGCGCCGTTCAAGCTGATCGACCGGACCGAGGAATTCTCGACCCAGATCCTGGCCGGCCCTAACTCGCGGAAAATCCTCGCCGATGTCTGCGAGGCTGACCTCACTCTGCCATGGCTGACGCATCAGGAGACGAAAATCGCTGGTCGGTGGGCGAAGCTTGTGCGCGTCTCCTTCGCCGGCGAACTCGGCTGGGAAATCCACACCAGGGTTGACGACACCGCCGCCATCTTCGACGCCATCTGCGCGGCCGGACAGCAGCATGGGCTCAAGCCGTTCGGCATGTATGCTCTGGATTCGCTCAGGCTTGAAAAAGGCTACCGCACCTGGAAGGGCGACCTTTCGACCGACTATTCGATCCTGCAAGGCGGGCTCGAGCGCTTCGTCAAATCGGATAAGCCCGAGTTCCGCGGCAAGGCGGCGTTGCTGAACGAAAAACAACAGGGCGTGAAGAAGTGCTTCGTCACGCTGGTCGTCGAGAATCCCGGCGACTGCGACGCTCCCTTTATGTCGACGCTGTGGCATGACGGGCGGATCGTTGGTGAGACGACGTCGGGCGGCTGGGGCCATCGCATCGATAAATCGATCGCGCTCGGCATGCTGCGCGCCGACCTGACCGAACCCGGCACGACCGTCGAGGTCGAAATCTTCGGCGACCGTTTCCAGGCGACCGTGCAGAAAGATGAGCCGCTATGGGATCCGAAGAACGAGAGGCTGCGCGCATGAAGAACGTCATCCTCACCGATGGCGGCATGGGCCAGGAACTGGTCCGCCGCAGCAAGTCCGAGCCGACACCGCTATGGTCGGCCAGGGTACTGATCGACGAACCGGATCTGGTGCGTGATCTGCACGCGGAATTCATCCGTGCCGGCGCCCGTGTCATCACCATCAACACCTATTCGGCGACACCCGAACGCCTGGCGCGCGAAGGCGCGGAAGACCTCTTCAAGCCTTTGCAGAAGCGCGGCATCGAATTGGCCAGGCAAGCCCGCGACGAGGCTGGCGACACCGCGATTGCCGGCTGCCTGTCGCCGCTGTTCGGCAGCTATGCGCCGGCACTGACCATTTCCTTCGAGGAGACGCTCGACATCTACCGCCGCATCGTTGCCGAGCAGGCCGAAGGCGTCGATCTGTTCCTGTGTGAAACCATGGCGTCGGCGGACGAAGCCCGCGCGGCCGTCACCGCTGCATCGGAAAGCGGCAAGCCGGTTTGGGTGTCGTGGACGCTGGCCGATCACGGCAAACCGCGGCTGCGCAGCGGCGAGGCAATAGCCGCCGCGGCAGGCGCGCTTGACGGCCTGACCGTCGCGGCGCGGCTGGTCAATTGCTGCCGGCCGGAAGCAATCGCCGCAGCCTTGCCTGAACTGATCAACCTCGGCGGCCCGGTCGGCGCCTATGCCAATGGCTTCACCTCGACCGAAGCACTCAAGCACGGCGGCACCGTCGACGTGCTGCATGCCCGCCATGATCTCGGCCCGGACGCCTATGCCGACCAGGCGATCGGCTGGGTGGAGGCTGGCGCCAGCATCGTTGGCGGCTGCTGCGAAGTCGGACCGCCGCATATCGCCGCTCTGCGCGACCGGCTCGAACAGGCCGGCTACAAAATTTCGGGAGTTTTGCATGCCTAGACCATCATCGCGCATTTCCGGCATCGTGCCTTCTGGCAAGGACGGCTGGGAGGTCCATTTCGCCGCCTGGACCCGCAAGGAGGCCGGCGAAGACATCATCATGCTGTCGGTTGGCGACCATGATTTCGACACGCCTTCGCAGACGATCGAAGCCTGCGTGACCGCGGTTCGCGGCAGCAATCATCACTACACCCCGCTTCCCGGGTTGCCGCGCCTGCGTAAGGCGATGGCGGCAGCCTCGAGCGCCTGCACCGGCGTCGAGACGTCGCCGGATCAGGTCATCGCCACGCCGGGCGGCCAGGCCGCACTATACGCTGCCGTGCAGGGGGTACTCGACCAGGGCGACCACGCTATCGTCGTGGCGCCCTACTACGCCACCTATCCCAACACGTTCAGCGCCGCAGGCGCGGATTTCACCGTCGTCGAGACACCCGCCGAGGATGGCTTCCAACCGCGTGCCGACATGATCCGCGCGGCAATCCGGCCGAACACGCGCGCCATCCTGATCAACACGCCGAACAACCCGACCGGTGCGGTCTATTCGCGCGAGCGGCTGGAGCAGTTGGCGGAAGTATGCCGGGAGCACGACCTGTGGCTGCTGTCGGACGAAGTCTATTGGACGCTGGGTGGCGGCGAGCACGTCTCGCCGCGCTCGCTGCCCGGCATGGCCGAGCGCACTCTGGTTATCAATTCGATGTCCAAGAGCCATGGAATGACCGGCTGGCGCATGGGCTGGCTGACGGGGCCGGAGGAGATGATCACGCTGATGATCAATCTCAATCTGGTGACGACCTACGGCCTGCCGGCCTTCATCTCGATCGCCTGTTCCGAAGCGCTGGAGAACCATTATGGCGTCAACGACATCGCCGAGCGCTACGCCGCGCGCCGGACCGTCTTCCTCGATGCCGTGCGCGGCATGAACGATGTCACCGTGCGCGGTTCAGAGGGCGGCATGTATGTCATGCTCGACATCTCAGCCGTCGAACCCGATGACGAGAAATTCGCCTGGGCCTTGCTCGACAAGGAAAATGTCGGCGTGATGCCCGGCTCCAGCTTCGGCGAGGCCGCCGCCGGCCATATCCGCATCAGCCTCTGCCAGCCAGAGCCCGTGCTGCAAGAAGCAGCGCTTCGGCTGCGCCGCTTTGCTTCTAGCTACCGTCGCGAGGCCGCATGACCGCCAAGGCCATTCCAAATAAAGCAAGAGCCGTCATCATTGGTGGCGGCGTCTCCGGCTGTTCGGTCGCCTACCACCTGGCCAAGCTTGGCTGGACCGACATCGTGCTGTTGGAACGCAAGCAGCTGACATCGGGCACGACATGGCACGCCGCCGGCCTGATCGGCCAGTTGCGCGGCTCGCAGAACATGACCCGGCTGGCGAAATATTCCGCCGATCTCTACGTCAAGCTGGAAGCCGAGACCGAGGTCGGCACCGGCATGCGCCAGGTCGGCTCGATCACTGTGGCGCTGACCGAGGAGCGCAAGCACGAGATTTACAGGCAGGCGTCGCTGGCGCGCGCCTTCGATGTCGATGTCCGCGAGATTTCTCCCAATGAAGTCAAGCAGATGTACCCACATCTGAATGTCTCGGACGTCGTCGGCGCCGTGCATCTGCCGCTCGACGGCCAGTGCGACCCCGCCAACATCGCCATGGCGCTGGCCAAGGGCGCCCGCCAGCGCGGCGCCACCATCGTCGAGAATGTGAAGGTCACCAAGGTCCACACTAGGGCCGGCCGCGTCACCGGCGTTTCCTGGGCACAGGGCGAAGAACAAGGCACCATCGAGGCCGACATCGTCGTCAACTGCGCCGGCATGTGGGCGCGCGAACTCGGCGCGCAGAACGGCGTCACCATCCCGCTGCATGCCTGCGAGCATTTTTATCTCGTCACAGAGCCGATCCCCGGCCTCGGCCGGCTGCCGGTGCTGCGCGTGCCCGACGAATGCGCCTACTACAAGGAGGACGCTGGCAAGATGATGCTGGGCGCCTTCGAGCCGGTGGCCAAGCCCTGGGGCATGGACGGCATCCGCGAGGATTTCTGCTTCGACCAGTTGCCCGAGGACATGGATCATTTCGAGCCGATCCTCGAAATGGGCGTCAACCGCATGCCGATGCTGGCGACCGCCGGCATCCACACCTTCTTCAACGGTCCCGAGAGCTTCACGCCGGACGACCGCTATTACCTGGGTGAAGCGCCGGAGCTGTCCGGCTACTGGATGGCGACCGGCTACAATTCGATCGGCATCGTCTCCTCCGGCGGCGCCGGCATGGCGCTGGCGCAGTGGATCAATGACGGCGAAGCCCCCTTCGATCTGTGGGAAGTCGACATCCGCCGCGCGCAGCCGTTCCAGAAGAACCGCCGTTACCTCAAGGAGCGCGTCTCCGAAACGCTCGGCCTGCTCTATGCCGATCATTTTCCTTACCGACAGATGGCGACGTCGCGGAATGTCAGGCGTTCGCCGCTGCATGAGCATTTGAAAGCGCGTGGCGCTGTCTTCGGCGAAGTCGCCGGCTGGGAGCGCGCCAACTGGTTCGCCCGCGAGGGCCAGGAGCGCGAATACCGCTATTCCTGGAAGCGGCAGAACTGGTTCGACAACCAGCGCGACGAGCACCTCGCGGTCAGGAACAAGGTCGGCCTGTTCGACATGACCTCGTTCGGCAAGATCCGTGTCGAGGGCCGCGACGCCTGCGCTTTCCTGCAAAAGCTGTGCGCCAACGACATGGACGTCGCGCCGGGCAAGATCGTCTACACCCAAATGCTCAACCAGCGCGGCGGTATCGAGAGCGACCTCACCGTCTCGCGCCTGTCGGAAACGGCTTTCTTTCTAGTCGTCCCCGGCGCCACGCTGCAGCGCGACCTCGCCTGGCTGCGCAAGCATCTGACCGATGAATTCGTCGTCATCACCGATGTCACGGCGGCCGAAAGCGTACTCTGCCTGATGGGACCGGACGCACGAAAACTGATCCAGAAAGTCAGCCCGAACGACTTCTCCAACGAAACCAATCCGTTCGGCACGTTCCAGGAGATCGAGATCGGCATGGGCCTGGCCCGTGCGCACCGTGTCACCTATGTCGGCGAACTCGGCTGGGAGCTCTATGTCTCGACCGACCAGGCGGCCCATGTTTTCGAAGCGATCGACGAGGCCGGCGCCCAAGTCGGCCTGAAACTCTGCGGCCTTCACACGCTAGATTCCTGCCGCATCGAAAAAGCCTTCCGGCATTTCGGCCATGACATCACCGATGAGGACAATGTCCTGGAAGCCGGCCTTGGCTTCGCGGTCAAAACGGCCAAGGGCAACTTCATTGGGCGTGATGCAGTATTGAAGAAGAAGGAAGCCGGCCTGTCACGCCGGCTGGTCCAGTTCCGCCTGAAGGACCCGCAACCCCTGCTTTTCCACAACGAAGCGATCCTGCGCGACGGCAAGATCGTCGGTCCGATCACCTCGGGCAATTACGGCCATCATCTCGGCGGCGCTGTCGGGCTGGGCTATATCAAGTGCCAGGGCGAGAGCGAGGCGGACGTGCTGGGCTCATCCTACGAGATCGAGATCGCCGGCGAGCGTTTTGCGGCGGAAGCGTCATTGAAGCCGATGTACGACCCGAAGTCGGAGCGGGTGAGGATGTAGCGCCTCTTACCTCCCCCTTGTGGGGAGGGTCGGCTCGCGATCGGAGCGGAGCGGAGATTGCGGGACGGGGTGGGGGATAGCGCCCGACGAGACCCCCACCCCGCTTCGCAAAAGCCGCTTTGCGGCATTTGCTGCGCGACCCTCCCCTCAAGGGGGAGGGTGAAAAACTCAAAACCGCTCCAATTTCGCCCGCACTTTCGCCAAAAACGCTGCCCGCGTCTGCGGTGTCGAGGAATCCATCAGGTAGTGCGCCAGGAAGAACGTCCGGCAGCGCGTCGCGCACAGCGCGCGCATGCCGCGCAAAAGGGTCTTGCGTCCGGGCTGGCCGACGACGACGCTCCACCAGGTCGGCGCGCCGCAGGTGGTGATGACGCCGACCTTTGTCACATGCGTCATCAGCGACTTGATCCGCCCCTTGCCCGCCGGCAACTTGAAGGCGACGTCCGTCGCCCACACCCGGTCGAGCCAGCCCTTCAGCATCGCCGGCAGCCCATACCACCAGGTCGGATAGACGAACAGGATCGCTTCGGCCCAGTTGAGCAGTTCGAAATGCGGCTTCAGCGCCGGGTCCTGCGGCGCCTGGTCATTGTAGGAGCGCCGCTCGTCGCAGCCCATCACCGGGTCGAATTTCTCGGCATAGAGATCGAGCAGCCGCACCTCCCAGCCTCTTCGCGTCAGGACCTCGACGGCGCTGTCACGAATTGCCGCGCAGAAGCTGTCGGGTACCGGATGGCAGTAGACCACCAGCGCACGCATCAGAACGCCTCCATGCGTGCCGCGACCTTGGCCATGAAAGCGTCGCGCGTGCCGTCGGTCGACAGGTTCATCGCGTAATGCGCGAGATAGGTCACCGGCGCGCCCGGTTTTACGGTGGCGCGCAGCATGCGCTTGATCAGTCTGCGCGGCGGATCGCCCATCAGCATGGCGCGGAACCGGCTGCCGCCATAGGTGGTCACCGCTGCAATTTTGCGGATGTTATGCAGCGACGGCTGCACCTTGCCGTCGACCAGCTTGAACGACACGCCGGGCAGGAAGACGCGATCGAAAAAACCTTTCAGGATCGCCGGAAAGCCGTAATTCCAGACTGGATAGGACAGCACAAGCGCCTCGGCGCGCAGCAGGCGTTCGACATAAGGCGCCACAGCGTCGGCGGGGCCGCGCTGGTTGTGATAGTCCAGCCGTTCATGTCGCGTCAGCCGCGGATCGAAACCTTCGGCATAGAGGTCGCAGTCATCGACCGTATGGCCCGCTGCCGTCAACCGCTCGACGATCATCCGGTGCAGGCCGGCATTGAAGCTGGTCTCGACCGGATGGGCGTAGAGGACGAGGATGTTCATGGGATGAAGTCTCGCAGGTCAGCGCGAGGCACCCCCCTCTGCCCTGCCGGGCATCTTCCCCGCAAGGGGGGAGATCGGACTGCCGCATCGCTTTCGCCAACTGTCAGCGTGGCAGATTGGCCGCAGCGCCCTCGCTGCCAATCTCCCCCCTTGCGGGGGAGATGGCCGGCAGGCCAGAGGGGGGTGCTCAAGCGCGAACCTCTCATCCCGTCCTCTGCAGCCCCTTGAACAGGAATGTCCGGCCCGACCGGTAGTCGTAGTCCGGGTTCTCCCAGGCGATCATCTTGCCGGGGTTGAGCAGGCCTTGCGGATCGGTTTCGCGCTTGAAGGCAAGCTGCACCGCGTCGGTCTGCTTCATGCCGCCCTCTTCCAGTGTGTAGCGATGCGGGTTGAAAATCGGGCAGCCGTTCTCCTCATGCAGGCGCACGATCTCGTCGAGCCGCGCTTCGGTGGTGAACTTGACCAGCGGCAGGCCGAAGCAGGTGATGTTGCCGTCCAGCCGCACGAATTCCAGATGCGAAAAAACCTCGCCCGGAAACATCGCGTCCATCTTTTCGACCAGCGCCAGCTGGTTGGGAAAGGGATAAAGCGATTGCAGATAGGTGATCGAAGGGTCAACGCGCAGCGCCCTGAGCGTCGTGTGGTTCCAGGCAAGCTCATAGGCCGGCGGCAGGCCCTTTTTCTCGTCCGGCGTCGCTGTGGCGGCGCTGAAAATAACCTCGCCACCGGCACGGCGGGTGAAGGCCAGAAAGGCATCCAACCCATGCTGCGCCACCATGACGACACAGATGCTTTGCCCTTCCCTGAGGAACTTCTGGTACCGCTTGAAATAGAGCTGCGGCACGGGTGCCGCTATCGGCGTGATCAGCTTGGTCAGGATGCCGTCCTGGCAAGCCAGCGCGTTGCCGTAGCGCGCCGTATCCATGAAAGTGTCGAAGCCGACGATGACATCGACCCAGTCGTAGGCTGCCGTCAGCGGCATTTCGACTTCGGTGATGATGCCGTTGGTGCCATAGGCATGGGTCACCTTGTGCAGATCCTCGCCGGTGAGTTCGAGCACCTTCGGCTCCACCTCCATGGTCACCACGCGCAGGCGAAGCACATTGCCGAAATCGCGCAGGCCACCGAAATTGATCGAGCCGACGCCGCCCGAACCGCCGGCGATAAAGCCTCCGATCGAGGCCGTGTTGTAGGTGGACGGCGACAACCGCAGCTCCTGCCCGGAATGCGCCCGCGTTGCCTTGTCGATGTCGGCCAGAATGGCCCCAGGTCCGGTCACAACGCGCCCCGGTGCGATCGACTTGACCTCGTTCATCTCGGCAAGGTTGAGCACGACGCCGCCTGAAAGCGGCATCGCCTGGCCGTAATTGCCGGTGCCGCTGCCGCGCGGCGTCACCGGGACGCCATGCCGATGACAGGCGGCGAGCACGCGGATCAGTTCGGCCTCGTTCTTCGGCGTCACGATCAAATCGCCGGTGACATGATCGAGCTGTTGCTTCAGCACCGGGCTATACCAATAGAAATCGCGGCTCTTCTGCTGGACGATGGCCGGATTGTCGTCAACCTTCAGGCCTTCGAGATCGCGTTTGAGCGCCGAAACGTCCATCATTCCACCATCAGTTCGTCGAGTTCGGCATAATCGGGCAATTGCCGCTCGATTGCGCGTCCGCGGCGCACGACGATGCGATCCGATTCGGGCCGCGACAGCAATTCCGTCCAGCTTCGACCTTTGAACACAATGAAATCGGCATCGCCGCCGGCGGCCAGCGTGCCGAAACCATCGAGCCGCATCACTTTGGCCGGCGTCGCGGTGACAGCTTGCGGCCAGTCGGCGACCGGATGATCGAAGTGCAGGATGCGCGTCGCCATGCGGTAGACCTCCAGCATATCGAGATCGCCATAGGCATAGAACGGATCGCGCGTGTTGTCGGATGCGACGGCAACCGCAATGCCCCTCGCCTTCATTTCGTGCAGCAGCGTCACGCCACGCCAACGCGGCGTGGTGCCGTCGCCGCGACGGTCCTGCAGATAGAGATTGCACATCGGCAGCGAGACGACGGCGAGCCCCGCCTTCTCCACCTTGTCCAGCGTGTCGAGCACATCGAGATCCGGCTGGCGCGCCAGCGAGCAGCAATGACCGACGAGGATATTGCCCTCGAAGCCGTTCCAGAGCGCGGCCTCTGCAATCTTCTTCAGCGATATGGCGGAAACATCGTCGGTCTCGTCGGCATGGAAATCGAGATCGAGGCCATGCCTGATGGCTTGCGCGAAGACGTGGTCGAGCAATTCTTCGAGGTCCGGCACCATATAGGTGACGACCCCGAGCACGCCCTTGGCCGCGGCAACCCGCTTTGCCAGCCTGTCGAACCACTTCTTGTCGCGCACGCCCTCGATGCCGAGCAGGCAGGCGCCTTGCAATTCGATGCGGCCACGCCATGCCTCGCGCATTGTCTCGAACACCGGCCAGGAGATTTCCTCCTGCGGCGCGACACTGTCGAGATGCGTGCGCAGCGCCCTGGTGCCATGCGCGTAGGCTGAGCACAGCGAAAAATCCATGCGCCGCGCTACGTCCTCGGCGCTCCAGCGTGCGGCACGGTCGGCGCCGGCGGCGTTCAGCGCGCCCATGAAGGTGCCGTCGGGATTGGGCTTTCGCGGCCAGATATGGCCCTTGTCGATATGCGTGTGGCAGTCGACGAAGCACGGGAGGATTATGCGGCCGGCGAGGTCGATGGCACCAGCAGGTGCTTTCGATTTGCCATGCGCTGCAATGCTGACGACTTTGCCGTCGGCGACGGTAATGTCGGCCAGCGCGAAACCGTCGTTATCGAAGGTTGCGGCAAAGCCAGGCGTGATGGATTGATGAACGCGTGCATTGGCAAGGCGATAGGAGCCAGAGGCTGGTATCAAGGCCTACCCCCCTCTGTCCTGCCGGACATCTCCCCCTCAAGGAGGGAGATTGGCAGCTTCGGTCGAACCGCCTCTTTTTCAGCATTCACAATTGGCGAAAGCAAAAAGCACAGCCGATCTCCCCCCTTGAGGGGGAGATCGGCTGTGCTTTTTG